>CAMGGT010000133.1 GCA_946055715.1 uncultured Clostridia bacterium
ATGTCGGGCTCCCCCCGCTTTTCCCCGCCGACATAAGGAGAAAACAACGGAACTGACAGAACAGCTGATCCCCGAAGCCGTGCGCCGCGCCGTGGCGCAAATGGAACAAGCACCCGCCGACGACACCGTGCCGGTGGGGGTGTCTAACCGTCACATTCACCTCACCCACGCCGATGTCGAGCGGCTGTTCGGGCCTGGCTATCGGCTCACCCCCATCAAAGACCTCTCACAGCCCGGGCAGTTTGCCTGCAAAGAGCAGGTCACCCTCATCGGCCCGTCCATGCGCGCCATCGAGGGGGTGCGGGTGCTGGGGCCGGAGCGCAAGGCCTCACAGGTCGAAATCTCCAGAACAGATGCCTATCACCTCAAACTCAATCCCCCCGTGCGCGAGTCGGGGCGGCTGGAGGGCTCTGCCCCCGTCACGGTCGTAGGGCCGAAGGGGGTGCTGGTCCTTGCCGAGGGGTGCATCATTGCCAACCGCCACATTCATATGTCCCCGGATGACGCCGCCCGCTTTGGCGTGAAGGACTTTGACCGCGTGACGGTCGACCTGCCCGATGCCCCCCGCCGCACCCGTTGGTATGACGTGCAGGTGCGCGTCAGTGGGGATTTCCGGCTTGAAATGCATGTGGATACCGACGATGCCAACTCTGCCGGCATCGGCAACGGCGCCCGCGTGCGCGTCATCAAAGACGTGGGGCAGAACTGAAACAACACCCCGCCCCCGCCCGGCAAAACGCCCTCCGCGTTTGCCGCACAAGAAAAGAAAGGTCTGATTGGTTATGTTAAAAGGTACAATTGTGGGCAACATCGTTTCCACCCGCAAACAGCCGTCGCTTGTCGGCAGTAAATTCATGGAGGTGCGCCTGATCAAAAACGGACGCCCCACAGACGAGTACATCGTGGCGGTGGATTCCGTCGGTGCCGGCATCGGCGAGACGGTACTGCTCACCACCGGCTCTTCCGCCCGCCTGGCCCTGCAGAATCAGAATGCGCCCGTGGACGCTGTGATCGTGGGTATTGTGGACTGAAACGGCAGGAAAGACAATGGATATGCAAACCATTCTGCGCGAGGCGGGCATTGCCGGTGCCGGCGGGGCGGGCTTCCCCTGCTATGCCAAACAGGCGCCCGGCCGCGCAGACACGCTGGTCATCAACGCCGCCGAGTGCGAACCGTTGCTGTATACCGACTTTACCCTTTTGCGGGAACGCCTGGCAGATGTTGTCGCAGGCGGAGAAGCGCTGGCGCAGGCCGAGGGCATCGGGCGTGTAATTCTGGCCACCGAGCGCAAAAAGGCCGGAGCGCTGGGCCTCTCCGACGGCGATGAGCTGGGCCCCAAAACGGTTTTCCGCATACTGCCCGATGCCTATCCCATGGGAGACGAGATCTCGCTCATCTGGCAGACCACGGGGCGGTTGGTGTCGCCCGGGCAGTTGCCCATCTCCCGCGGCGTCATCGTGCAGAACACAGAGACGATACTGCAGATCTTGGGTGCCCTGCAAAACGGCACCCCCGTCACCCGCAAATGGCTGACCGTCGCGGGGGATGTGCGCACCCCCGCCGTGCTGTGCGTGCCGGTGGGCACGCCCGTGCGGGAACTGTTTGCCTACCTGGGCATCGAGGTGCCGCAGGAGCATATCGTGCTGGACGGCGGCCCCGCCATGGGGCGGCCGGTGGACTGGGAGAGCGCCGTGGTCAAAAAGACCACAAAGGGCATCACCCTGCTGCCCCCCGAAGCAGAGGCCGCACGAAAGGCGCGGCGCACTTCCCGCGGCAACCGCGGCGTAGCTGTCACGGCCTGCTGTCAATGCACCCGCTGTACCGACCTCTGCCCGCGCCATCTGCTGGGCTACCCGCTGGAGCCACACCGCATGGTGCGGGCGGCCGCGGCGGGCAACATCGATCCCGTACTGGTGCGGACTGCCACCCTTTGCTGTGGGTGCGGCATCTGCGAGACGGTGGCCTGCAGTCAGGGCATTTCGCCCAGAATGGTCATCGCAGACTTCAAAGAGCAGCTGCGCCGCGAAAAAATGGCCTTTTCTTCACCGCAGGGTGCGGTATATACCCCCTCCGCACAGCGCGACTATCGGCTGGTGCCGGGCGCGCGTATGGCAGATCTGTTGGGTGTCTCGCGGTTTGACCGCAAGCCCGCCAGAATGCCGGACGGCTACCTGCCTTCCAGAGTGGAAATTCCGCTTGCGGGTCACATCGGTCTGCCCTCCGTGCCCGTGGTCTCCCCCGGAGACCGGGTGAGGGAAGGGCAGGTCATCGCGCAGGCCGCCGAGGGACTGTCGCTTCCTCAGCACGCTTCCGTTTCCGGCCGGGTGCTGTTGGTTCTGCCGGACAAGATCATCATAGAAAGAGAAGCATAACGCCATGTATCATGCCATCGGAGTCATCGAACTCAAAAGCATTGCGCTCGGCATCGAAGCCACCGATGACGCGCTGAAAAGCGCGGGCATTTCGCTTGTCTCCGCCCACCCCGTCTGCCCCGGCAAGTTTGAGATCATGCTGTCTGGCAGTATTGCGGATGTGTCTGCCGCCACAGACCATGTGAAGGCAAAATTCGGGCAGGACATCGTGGACCTTTCGGTCATGGGCCGCATTGACCCGCAGGTGATCGCCGCCCTGTTCGGCACGCAGACGGTCAAACGGGAGGGAGCCCTCGGCGTCATCGAGACCTACTCTGCGGCCGGGGCCGTCAAAGCGGCCGACCTGGCCGTCAAATGCGCGCGTGTGGAACTGTATGACCTGCGCATCGCCCGCGGCATCGGCGGCAAGGGCATGGTACTGCTCACCGGCGAGGTGGGGGATGTCACCGCCGCCGTCAAAGCCGGGGCCGCCCACGCCGCCGAAAACGGACTTTTGGCGCATACCGCCGTCATCCCCGCTCCCCATCCGGAGCTGTGGGAGCAACTCTGACGGCCGAAGCACACATCCGATCTGTACATCCCGCCCTGTGGCGGGCGGTTGCCCATACCCTTGTGCGCACCGCCGCGAATACTTTTTTCCCGCCTCCGCACGCGATCGCAACAGATGCACAGACGCCGTTCTCTTCGCGCCTGTAAAGCATACATACCCTCCCCGCGCCTGCTTTTCTCTTTTCTCTTCGTGTACGCAATACCCCCGCCTGTGGGCGGGTATCAACCAAAAGGAGCATCGCCATGATCACAGAAATGCCTTTTGTTCTGCAAAAAAGCCCGCGCATCCCGCGCATGGTGGCTCATCTGTATGAAAAAATGCCGGAGATCGAGCCCTACCGCGCAGAGCTCGTCACCGAAAGCTATCGGGCAACCGAGGCCCTGCCGACTGTGCGGCGCCGCAGTGCCGCCTTCCGTCATATCCTGGAGAAGATGCCCATCGTCATCCGGCCGGAAGAGCTGATCGTGGGTGTCAACTCCGTCGCCCCCAGAGGGTGCCAGACCTTCCCCGAATACTCCTATGAGTGGCTGGAGGCAGAACTGGACACGGTGGCCACAAGAGAGGCAGACCCGTTCTATGTCTCAGAGCAGACAAAGGCGCGTCTGCGCGCCGTGCATCCCTTCTGGAAGGGAAAGACCACCTCAGAGCTTGCCGCCGCCAACATGGACCCGCTGGCGCTGGATGTGTTCTTGCACCACGGGGTCTTTACCGTGGGCAACTACTTCTACAACGGCGTCGGCCATCTGTGCGTGGACTATGCCCGCGTGTTGCGTGAGGGGTACCGCGGCATTACCGCCGAGGCAAAGAGCCGGCTGGACGGGCTGTGCCCCGGCATGCCCGACTATGCCGCCCACCGCAACTTTCTGCTTGCGGTGATCGAGAGCGGGGAGGCCGTCATGGCCTATGCCGCGCGCTACAGCCGCCTGGCATCCGAGATGGCCGCCCGTGAAAAGGACCCCCGCCGCCGTGCAGAACTGGAAGAGATCTCCCGCACCTGCGCCCGTGTGCCCGCAGAGGGGGCGCACAGCTTTCGAGAGGCCTGCCAGTCCTTCTGGTTCGTGCAGCAACTGTTGCAGCTCGAGTCCAGCGGGCACTCCATTTCTCCCGGTCGTTTCGACCAGTATATGTACCCTTACTATGAGGCAGACCGTGCGGCCGGCCGCATCACCCGCGAACAGGCGCAGGAGTTGCTTGACTGCATTTGGGTGAAGTTAAACGACCTCAACAAGGTGCGTGATGCAGATTCCGCCAAGGGGTTTGCCTGGTACGGCCTGTTTCAGAACCTGATCGTCGGCGGCCAGACA
>CAMGGT010000134.1 GCA_946055715.1 uncultured Clostridia bacterium
TACCCGCTTGCTCCTTCCACCGCTTCGCGGTCCCCCTCCCTCCCGGAGGGAGGCATTGAAGAATGATCTACGGTAAAAGGGCTGTCGCAAATGAAAAAACTTTTTGCGACAGCCCCTTTTTTCTCTTTTCGGCCCTGTCTTAATGCGACAGCCCTATCTTTAGTTTTCTCTATATCTCTTTTTTCTCTTAGATATAATACTGCCGCCCGGCAAAAATGCCGGGCGGCAGAAAAGATCGGTTGAAAGAAAAGTCAGTCGGGATAGCTGATGGCGCGGCCGCCGGTCATCAAAAGCATTCTGGCGGCACGGGGGGCAAAGCAGTCTGCCTCCACCATCAGTTTGCGGTCCAGCTTGCCGCGGGCGATGACGGTGATATGGGTCGTCTCGGGTTTGACAAGGCCGAGATACCGCAGCGTTTCGAGGCAGACATAGGAGCCGGGCGCATAATAGCGGCAGAGCTTTCTGAAATTCACCTTGGCCTTGATGGGTTTGCCCGGGGTCTGGGCGGGACGCTGTACCCGCTTGATGTTGCGCAGTGCCACCGAATCGGGTACCAGTTTTTTATTTGCCTGGCGGGGGGAAACAACCTGATATTCCGCCAGCCCCTCATCCTGCGGATGAGAAAAAGAGACCAGCAGATTCTTGTCGGCCGGGATGGGGAAGAATTTGCCGTTCTTGTTTTTCTTCGTCTTCTCTTTTCTGTTTGCCATGGCCGTGTTTCCTTTCGCTTTATATGTTCTTTTTTGATTGTAACACAATTAAATGCAAATTGCAACTTTCTTTTTGGGATTTTGTGCAAAAAAGATGCATTTTGCCACGGACGATTGACAAGCACACGCCACCGATGCTACAATAAATCAACACAAGATGCCCCCTGCCGACCCCTGCACGAATTCTGCCGAAAGGAAGCCCACATATGCCGATCACCGCATTTCTGGAGCGCAACGCGCGCCTCCGCCCGGATGAGATCGCGCTGGTGGAGGTCAACCCGGCGCAGCAACCGGATGTCAACCTCTCCTGGCGGGAGTACACGCTGATCCAATCTACCTCCCCCCGCAAATACAGAAAAGAGATCACCTGGCGGGAGTTTGACACCCGTGCCAATCGCTTTGCCAATCTGTTGCTCAGCCGTGGCATCCGCCGCGGTGATAAGGTGGCCTTGCTGATGATGAACTGCCTGGACTGGCTGCCCCTCTACTTCGGCATTCTGAAGGCGGGGGCCGTGGCCGTGCCCATGAACTTCCGCTTTTCGGCGGAGGAGATCGTCTATTGCGCCGACCTTGCCGATGTGCGCGTGCTGATATTCGGCCCGGAATTTGTGGAGCGCATCACCGAAGCAAAGCCAAGCATGCATGTGGGTACCTACTTTTTCTGTGGAGACGAGGGATGTCCCGACTATGCCGAAGATTGCCTCTTGCTCAAACGCTATTGCTCGTCCTCTGCGCCCCCGGTGGAGCTTCTGGAAGAGGATGATGCCGCCATCTACTTTTCTTCCGGTACCACCGGCTTCCCAAAAGCGATCCTGCACCGCCATGACGCGCTGACGGCCTCGGCAGAAGTCGAGCAGCAGCACCACGGGCAAACGGAAAAGGATGTGTTCCTTTGCATTCCGCCGCTGTACCACACCGGTGCCAAGATGCATTGGTTCGGGTCTTTGATTGCGGGCAGCCGTGCGGTCATTCTGCGCGGCGTCAAGCCCGAATGGATCCTGCAGACCGTCTCGGAAGAGCGCGCCACCATCGTCTGGCTGTTGGTGCCGTGGGCGCAGGATATTCTTGACTGCCTCGAAAGCGGACGGCTGCGCCTGCAGGACTATCGACTGGAGCAGTGGCGACTGATGCACATCGGCGCACAACCCGTGCCGCCCTCCCTGATCCACCGTTGGCTGCAATGCTTTCCGCACCATGCCTATGACACCAACTATGGGCTGAGCGAGTCCATCGGCCCGGGTGCAGTGCATCTGGGGATGGAAAACATCCGCAAAGTGGGTGCCATCGGCGTGCCCGGTTACGGCTGGGAGGTGTGCATTGCCGATGAGCAGAACCGACCGGTCGGCACAGACGAGGTCGGGGAGCTGTGTCTGCGCGGCAGGGGCGTGATGAAATGCTACTACAAAAACCCCAAGGCCACAGCCGAGGTGCTTTCTGCCGATGGGTGGCTGCGCACCGGCGATATGGCGCGCCGCGACAGCGACGGCTTCATCTACCTGGTGGACCGCAAAAAAGATGTCATCATCGTGGGGGGAGAAAACATCTATCCCGTGCAGATCGAAGATTTTTTGCGCACAAACGGCAAGGTTGCCGATGCCGCCGTCATCGGCCTGCCGGACGACCGCCTGGGTGAGATTGCCTGCGCGGTGATCCAATGCAAGCAAGGGACGACCGCCACGGCGGAGGAAATGGATGCCTTCTGTCTTTCGCTTCCCCGCTATAAGCGGCCGCGCAAGATCATCTTTGACACGGTGCCCCGCAACGCAACCGGCAAAATACAGAAGAATGCCCTGCGCGAAAAATACGGTGCCTTGCGCATCGTGGAAGCCGAAACCACCAAATAACGCAACATCCCCGGGCGCAAAAGGAACTGTCACATTAAGAGAGAAAGAAAGTAAAAAGGGGTTGTCGCAAATGCGTAGAAATATGCAGAGTGATAGCCCTTTTTCTTTTGTCGACAGCCAGACGAAGAATAAATGACGAACATCGTAAAGATTGCAAAGAAATGCATGAATTATCATGCGACAGTCCCATTTTTGACACAGTTTTTCCGCAGACAACCACCGCGGCAACACCCTTTTTGGTTTTGCGGTGGGTTGTGGTGTGCATAAAGTGCCGAGGTGTGCGCACACTACTAAAAAACCATGGGAGGGTGACATGCCGACCATTTTTGTGCGGACGCTGATCCTCTACATTCTGCTGATGGTGGTGTTTCGCTGTCTGGGCAAACGGCAGGTGGGGGAGCTTGACATGTCCGAGTTGGTGTCTACCCTGATGCTGTCGGAGATCGCTTCTCTGCCCATTGATGACCCCGACATTCCGCTACTGTATGCGGTGGTGCCCATTCTGGTCATTGCGGCGCTGGAAGTGGTGGTCACCTTTGCCATGACGAAATGCAACCCGCTCAAGCGTCTGTTTGAAAGCAGGCCCATCGTGCTGATCGACCGCGGCGTCATCAGAGAGAAAGAACTGCGGCGCATGCGCATGACGCTGGACGAACTGCTGTGCGAGTGCCGACTGCAGGGCGTGGGGGATGTAAACGAGGTGTATTATGCCATTCTGGAGCAGAACGGCAAGCTGTCTGTGTTGCCAAAATCAGAAAAAAAGCCGGCTACCCCCTCCGATCTCGGCAAAAAAGTGAAGGAGACCGGGATCCTGCACGCCCTGCTGATCGACGGCACGCTCAACCGCGATGAATTGCTCGCCATCGGGATCAGCGAACAGACCGTATCGGACCTGTGTCGCAAGCACAACACGACCGAAAAGGATGTGCTGTTGCTGGGCATTGACGATGCGGGCAACACCACCCTGATCAAAAAGGAGACAGAGGCGTGAAAGGGTTTTTATGGGCCGCCGGCACGCTGGCGATCGTGCTGGTGTTGGTGATCGTCAATGGCATTTTTGTGCAGGCAAGCATCCGGCAGACAGAAAAGGAAATTGAGGCATTGGCGGTGCAACCCCCCGGTGAAAGCGAGCGAAAACACGACCTCCCCCTGTCGGCGGAGGCAGTTCAAGGCGTGCGCTTGCGATGGGAGAAGCGCCTTGCGCTGATCTCCCTCACCGTCAATCACAACGATCTGATGGCTGTCGAGGAACAGTTTGCCACCCTGGAAGGGGCTGCCGAAGCGCAGGACCCGCAGGCCTATATCGTTGCGCTGTCGGTGCTGCGCCAAGCCATGACCCACCTCGGCGAACTGGCAGGCACAGGCGTGCGCGTGCTGTTCTGATGACAGAATGGCCGCGGCTGCGAAATGTGAGGGGCCTATGCGGGGGAGGCCTTTTTGAAAAAAGGTCTCCCCCACGCCCCCTCTCAAAAACTTTTCGTGAAGAGCATGGAAAAATGTCCCAAACAAATTTCTTCGATAGAGCGAAAAGAAAATGGAAAGCGTGGTACAGCGGGCGGATATGGAATCCGCCCCTACGGAGAACGGCGAGATGGCGGGAGGAGCAAGCCCCTCCCCTACCGGCATCTGAACATGTCGTCTTACCCCA
>CAMGGT010000135.1 GCA_946055715.1 uncultured Clostridia bacterium
CAATGTGTCTGTCACCTTGAGGAATGTCGCTTTCGGATACTGCTCTTCATACGGTACAGGCCCCATGCATCTTTGGGAAAATGGGCGGGCACCCAGTCCATGATGACGCCGATGCCCATCGTGTGAAGCGTGTCAACAAAATAGCGCAGGTCATCGGGGGTGCCCAAGCGGGAGGTGGGGGCAAAATAGCCGCACACCTGATAGCCCCAGGAGGCATCATAAGGGTATTCGGTAATGGGCATGATCTCCACATGCGTATAGCCCATCCGCTTGACATAAGGGCCGATGGTGTCTGCCAGTTCCCGGTAAGAGAGATAGGTATTGTCATCATGGCGGGAAAAGGAAGGGAGATGCACCTCATAGATATTGATGGGAGTGGAGAGATAATACCCGTTTTTGCCGGTAGAGATCACACGCCTGCGGTGTGCCAGCCACTTCCCGTCCCGCCAGGTATAGGCGGAAGGGTGGCAGACAAGCGAAGCACCGTCGTCGCTCCCGCGCGAAAAACGGGCGTATGGGTCGCCTTTGAGCCGGACCTCGCCCGCAGCCGTGAGGATGCGGAACTTATAGGGTTGGCCCTCGATGGACACAGGGGACGGATAGACCAGCTCCCACACGCCGCCCGGCGTGATGCGCTGCATCGCAATGCCTTCCGACCAGTCGCAAAAGTCCCCCACCACCGCAACAGCCACCGCATTGGGTGCCCATGTGCGGAAAGTGTAACGGTAGTTTTTGCCCTTGCGGGTGAGCTGACACCCAAGGTAGCGGTAGGCGTGATAATTGGTACCCTCATGGAAATAGTACGGTGCCGCATCGTGCGTGCTTTTTGCCATGGATACTCCTCCACTTTTACTTATTTAAATTATAGCATTATCTATTTTTATTGTCAATTATATCTTGGAGTAAATCAGAATAAATATACGCCCCAAAACGTAAACTTTTCCTGACATTTCCCCTTTTTTGAGCAAAAAAGAAAGCGCACAGTCCCCCGATGAGAACCGTGCGTTTTTTCATAAGGTTTTTTCGGCATGGCGCGAAACATGACAGCAGAAGCAGACGGCAACAGGCAACCCGGCAATATGGGTGGGTGCCGTCTCGATGGTGACGCCCAGCGCGGTGACAGAACCGCCGAAGCCCTGCGCGCCGATGCCCGTTGCATTGACGGCATGAAGCAGTTTTTCTTCCAGCGCCGCATAGCGTGCGTCCGGGTTGGGCGCATCAACCGGGCGGAGCAATGCATATTTGGCAAGTGTCGTCACCGTGTCAAAGGTACCCCCGATGCCCACACCAAGCACAAGAGGTGGGCAGGGGCGGCCACCTGCTTCCCGCACTGCGTCACAGACAAAGCGGATGATGTCCTCCTCTTTTGCCGAGGGAGCAAACATGTGCAGGCGGGACATATTCTCACTGCCAAATCCTTTTGGGGCGCAGACAAGCCGCAGTCCTGCCCCCTCCACAAAGCGAATATGCAGGAATGCAGGGGTGTTGTCTGCGGTGTTCTCGCGTGCATACAGCGGGTCGCACACGATGGAACAGCGTAGTTTCCCGCCCAGATAGGCATCGCGCACCCCGGCGTCCACCGCAGACTGCAAGCTGCCGCCGGTGATATGTACACGATGACCGATCTCCGCAAATACAACAGCGGCACCCGTGTCCTGGCAGACGGGCAGGTCCATTGTGCGTGCAAGCGAAACATTTTCGCGCAGTCGCTGCAACACATCGCGGCAAACGGGAGATGTTTCCTGCTCTGCTGCGCGGTCAAGTGCCCGGCAGACATCAGGCGGAAGTCGTTTGTTTGCGGTAAGAAACAGTTCGGTTACCGTTTTGGTGATCTCTGAGGTATGTATGCATCTGATGGATTCTGCCATGTGACAATATCCTTTATGATCTGTCGTTTGAACTTCTCGTGCGCAAAGGATGTGCGGCGGTATTGCCTGCCCGCACGGTAGAGGGCATACCGCCGTCGGACGATCCCGACGATACAAGCGTAGAGGGCAGCAAGCCGTGCAAACAGCCATTTTCGTGCCGTTTGCAGCGGCAAGAGTGCCGTCAGAAAAATGTCCGAAAGCAGGACTTTGAGAACGGAAAAACAGAGATAAACGGGGAAATGTGCAGCGAACGCCGTCAAAAAGAAGGAAGCGGCCATCGGTACTGCCATATAGATGCGCACCACGCCGTCATTTACGGCGGAGGCGAAAACGCATACGACAAGCGAGCAGAACAGTAAAAACAACACATCTGCCGCAAACCGAAAAAACCGCCCGACCTTGCGGAAGTGCTTTTCGGTCTTTTTCTCACAGCGAAGCCACGGCAGGGTCATGCGAGCGCATACGGCCTGCGCTTTTTGCCGCCTATGCTCCGAGGGGGCGATCATCCCGCACAGAACAGCACACGCCCCCAGAAACGCACCGACAGCGAGACTGTATGCTGCACTGAGGATGCCCTCAATCACCTTCTGCCTTCCTTTCCAGAAAGCGCCAGAACGGACGGCGGTGCCCGCTTTGGCCGTCGGCATATATCAGGGCGTTGATCCTTCCCTGCACATCCACCCTGCCCTCTTCAAGCGAGAGAAGTGTGACATGCAGTTGCTCGCCCTCAACGGAAAGTTCTCCATCCGTTGTTTTTAAGGTCACCATGGACTCGTCAAAACCGCTGACTTCCGTCACACCGCTCACCGAAAGCGTCGTTCTGCCGGAAAGCATGAGGGAAGACTGTTTGGGAGTTGCATTCATCTGCGGCATATCCTTCTCCTTTTACCGGATCGTCTTACTGTATGTATATGCAGGAAAGGAAAGGATGATGTCCGAAAAGCAGAGAAGCCGCCTGCCCAAAGGCAAACGGCTCCCATTTGACGACAGAACCTCGTACATTTGCGCGGCATCTGCCTTCTTTGTGCTGTCGAGAATGGAGGTGACCTTCACCCGCAGCACTTTTGACCCGAAGGCGATCTCCAGCACATCGTTGACTTTTACATCATACGACGCCTTTGCGGGGCGACCGTTGACCGTGATGTGTGCGTTATCGCACGCCTCGTTTGCCACCGTCCGCCGCTTGATGATGCGGGATACCTTCAGATACTTGTCCAAACGCATGAATTATTTGTTGACTGCGTTCTTCAGAGCAGCGCCGGAAGAGAATGCGGGACGGTTGCAGGCAGCGATCTGGATGGATTCGCCGGTCTTGGGATTTCTGCCTTCTTTGGCAGCGACTTTCTTCACTTCAAAAGTGCCGAAGCCGATGATCTGAACCTTGTCGCCGTTCACCAGCGCATCGGTGATCGTGTCGATAACAGCGGCAACCGCGGCAGAGGCCTCCTTTTTGTTCAGGGACGCCTTAGCGGCAACAGCATCAATGAGCTCAGTCTTATTCATGGTTGAAAAGTCCTTTCTTTTTAAGATTTTCTTCATTATAGCATGGACATCGGCGAAAAGCAAGAGGGGAAAAGGGCATTTTGACGATTTTTTGCTGTAAAATGCACAATTTTTTGTCCAAATGACTTTTTCAGAGAGGTTTTGAAGTTGATTTTGCCTTTTTGTGCGGGAATCTGCTCAGATACTTGTCAAATATCGGAATTTTTTTGAAGTCATCTGCGCGCACGATCCCCAAAAGCAACGCAAACAGAAGGTACAGAAATGCGGCAAGAGCGATCGCGCCGACCGTTGCCGCCGCGGTGGGCAGCAAAGGTTGCAGATATCCGTATGCCAGCCGGGCAAGAAAAACGCTTGCGGCAGAAGCAAAAAGCGGCATAAGGATCAACTGCGGGATGGGGGGCATGACCCCCACATGTTTTGCCACAAAAAAGAGGTTCATGCACCCGACTGTAATATAGCACAGAAGCGTTCCTATGGGCGCCCCCATCATGCCCACAGAAGGGATCCCCATCAGGACATACCCCGCTATCAGTTTGACGGCACAGCCCGCCAGCATGGAATAAATGGGTTTGTTCTGGTGGCCGTAGGCCTGCAGCAGAGAATTGGTGACCGCAAGTACGCAGATGAAGACCACCGCCGGGGAAACAACGGCAAGATACGGCGCGGCAAGGGAGGCGGAGCTCTCTTTGAATATCATGGCAAGGATCGGATAGCTGAACACCCCCATCCCCACCGCGCAGGGCATGGCCAGGGCAGTTGTGAGACGCAGGGAAAAACCGGCGATCTCCCTTCCCTGCTCTGTCCGCCCGGAGGAAAGGCAGGAG
>CAMGGT010000136.1 GCA_946055715.1 uncultured Clostridia bacterium
CGGTGAAGTCAAGACCTCCACCGAGGCACTGGTGGGTGTAAGCTGTGTGGAGACCATCAACCGTTATAACTTCACCAAATGCTTTTTGGGCGCAAACGGCATCAGCGCAGAAGCGGGATACACAACGCACAATATCGACGAGGCAAGCGTGAAGCGAGCCGCTGCGCAAAGAAGTTATGTGACATATATTCTGGCGGACCATTCCAAATTCGGGAAATCGGCCGCACTCACCTTTGCCGACATCAAAAAGGCCTGCATCATTACAGACAAATTGCCGGATACTCGGTATAAAGATCTCACGATCGTCAAAGAGGTAGCACAATGATCTATACGGTGACCTTCAATCCGGCAATCGATTATCTGGTCTATGTGCCGGAACTTACGGTGGGCAGCATCATCCGCACCGAAAAAGAAAGCACGTTTTATGGCGGAAAAGGAATCAATGTTTCGCTGATATTGCAGGAGCTGGAAATCGAATCGACCGCCATGGGGTTCCTCGCCGGCTTTACCGGCAGTGCAATTGAGCAGGCATTGAAGAGCAGGAAGATCCATACGGATTTTGTGCATCTGAAAGAAGGACTGACCAGAATCAATGTCAAGATCCGTTCAGGGCAAGAAACCGATATCAATGCCCAGGGGCCGGCCATTTCGGAGGATGACATCCGTGCCTTGCTACAGAAATTGGAGCGTCTGCAAGCGGGCGACACATTGGTGCTTGCGGGAAGTATCCCGAACACATTGCCCTCGGATATGTATGAGAAGATCATGGGGCTGTTGAGCGGAAAGGGCATTCGGTTTGTGGTCGATGCCACCGGGGGATTGCTCTTGCATGCGCTGAAATACAAGCCGTTTTTGATCAAGCCGAACAACGACGAACTGGCAGAGATCTTCGGCACAAAGATCACCACACCGGATGACGCGGTCAAGTATGCCGCACGGCTGCGCGAAATGGGCGCGGTCAATGTGCTGGTATCAATGGGGGCAAAGGGCGCGGTTTTGCTTGATGAGAACGACCAAAAGCACTACATCGGTCCGGTCGTCAGTCGGGTCGTCAACACGGTGGGCGCCGGAGATTCCATGGTGGCGGGTTTTATTGCGGGATATGCCCAAACGGGAGACTATGCATACGCGTTGAAACTCGGTTCTGCCGCGGGCGGCGCAACCGTATGCCACGAGGGAGTGGCAAAAAGAGACGAAATACTCGAGCTGCTTTCCACCATCAGACCTTGAAATGAAAAATCAAAAAAGGAGAAATACAAATGCGTATCACTGACCTGTTACAAAAAGAAAGCATCTCGCTGAACCGCGAGCTTGCCTCAAAGTCAGATGCGATCGACGCGTTGATCGCATTGCAGGAAAAGGCAGGGAACCTCAGCAACAAGGAAGCGTACAAAACGGCAATCCTCGCAAGAGAAGCGCAGGGGTCGACCGCGGTTGGGGATGGCATTGCAATTCCCCACGCAAAGACCGCGGCGGTGGCCAAGCCAGGTCTTGCCGCCATCACGGTGCCGGCGGGCGTCGATTATGATGCGCTGGACGGCAAGCCCTCCAATCTGCTCTTTATGATTGCCGCTCCCGAAGATGGAAATCTGCATCTTGAGGTTCTTTCCAGACTGATGACGATGCTCATGGATGCCTCCGTCCGGAATGAGCGGATGGGCGCCAAAACAGCAGACGCATCCATTACTGTGATCAACCGCAAAGAAGCGGAGAAATACCCCGAACAAAAAGAGGTGCAAGCCAAAAAAGATGGCTATCGGATTCTGGCAGTCACCGCTTGCCCCACGGGCATTGCCCACACCTATATGGCGGCAGAAGCGCTCCAAAAAGCGGGCGAAGACATGGGCATCCCGCTGAAAGCGGAAACCAACGGTTCCGGCGGTGCCAAAAATGTCCTGACAAAGGCAGAGATCGCCGCGGCAGAGGGCATTATCATCGCTGCGGACAAGAGCGTCGAAATGGGCCGCTTTGACGGCAAAAAACTCATCAGCGTAAAAGTGTCTGACGGCATCAAAAAGCCGAAAGAACTGATCGAGCGTGTATTGAGCGACCAAACGCCCGTATACCACCACACCGGCGCAAAGACGGCCGAAAACGAAGGCAGCACGGAAAGCTTTGGCAGACAGATATACAAGCACCTGATGAACGGCGTGTCGAACATGCTTCCGTTCGTGGTTGCAGGCGGCATCTTCATCGCACTCGCTTTTCTGATCGATACGCTGATGGGGGCTCCGCAGGACTCGGGCTTCGGCACAAACACCCCTGTTGCCGCTTTCTTCAAAACCATCGGTGGCTATGCCTTCAACTTCATGATTCCGATCCTGGCCGGCTTTATCGCCAAGTCCATTGCAGACAGACCCGGGTTTTTGATCGGTATGGTCGGCGGTTTGCTTGCGACCACCGGCTCAACCTTCACGGCGATCGCCGGCGATGTTCCTTCCGGTTTTCTCGGCGCGCTGTTTGCGGGCTTTGTCGGCGGCTTTCTGATGCTCGGGCTTGAAAAACTGTGCGACAAATTGCCCAAAGCCCTTGAAGGGATCAAGCCGGTGCTGATCTATCCCCTTGCCGGCCTTGCCATGATCGCCGTTGTGATGTGTGCGGTCAACCCGATCATGGGCATGCTCAATACCGGCCTCACCAATCTGCTGAACTCCATGGGTGCCACCAGTAAGGTGTTGCTGGGTGTGGTGCTTGGGTCGATGATGGCCATTGACATGGGCGGCCCCTTCAACAAAGCGGCATATGTGTTCGGCACAGCGGCGATCGCCTCCGGCAACTATGACATTATGGCCGCGGTGATGATCGGCGGCATGGTGCCTCCCATCGCGATCGCTCTTGCCACCACCTTCTTCAAAAACAAATTCACAGCCCAGGAAAGAAAGAGCGGCCCCGTGAACTACATCATGGGACTCAGCTTCATCACCGAGGGCGCGATTCCGTATGCGGCGTCTGACCCCCTGCATGTGATCCCTTCCTGCATGGTGGGTGCCGGTTTGGCAGGCGGGCTCTCCATGCTCTTCAAATGCACATTGATGGCACCTCACGGAGGCATATTCGTTTTCGCCGTGGTGGGCAACTGGCCGTTCTATTTGCTGTCTTTGGCCATCGGTTCGGTGGCGGCCATGCTGATGCTCGGATTCTGGAAGAAAAAAGTCACAGAATAAACAGAAATAATAGTATAGGGGGAAGAACACTATGGTAGCCAAAAAGGTAACGGTCGTCAACGCCATGGGCTTTCACATGCGTCCGGCGATGAATTTTGCAAATGCAATGATGAAATATCCGTGTGATGTGATGATCAAGGTCAATGGCAATGAAGCGGATGGCAAAAGCATTATGAATATCATCGCCGCCTGCATCAAGTGCGGAACAGAGGTGGAGATCCTCTGCAGCGGAGAGCGCGAACAGGAAGCGCTTGACGAGGCGGTGACCATGATCGAAAACGGTCTTGGCGAATAAGCGGTCGCAAAACGATCGGCTTGACCTGCGGGCATTTTCAAAACGAACATGGATGAGGTAAACAATATGTATCATGGAATCGGGGCCTCAAAGGGCTATGGGATCGGCAGAGTTGTCGTTTACCGTGAGGCAGATCTCACCTATACCCCAAAAGCCGACTGTGATTCTCAAGCGGAGAAAAGACGCTTCAATGATGCGTTGCAACTCTTCTTTGCGAGAAATGAACAGTTGTGCGAACATTTGAAAGCCACCACAGATGCATCTGCAGCGGAGATCATCACGGGGCACATCATGATGATGAAAGACCCATATATGTGTTCCGAGATCGAAAAGCTGATAGATAGCGGCAAGTGTGCCGAATCGGCGGTGGAGACCGTATGTGATACATTTATTGCCATGTTCAGCGCCGTGGACGATGAAATGACAAGGCAAAGAGCTGTGGATGTACGGGACATCAAGTGCGAGATGCTGGCATTGCTGCTGGGGGTGCAGACCGTCGATCTGTTTGATCTCCCCAAGGACACCGTGCTGGTTGCCAAAGAACTGACCCCCTCCATGACCGCCTGCATCAACAAGCAGAATGTGGTGGGTTTTGTCACCGAGATCGGGTCAAAAACCTCACACGCCGCCATCCTTGCGCGTGCCATGGAAATACCGGCAGTCTTAAGCATGAAAAACGCAACAGAATTGTTATGCGATGGCCGGCTTGTCATCGTCGACG
>CAMGGT010000137.1 GCA_946055715.1 uncultured Clostridia bacterium
ATGCCAGACGATATACACGCAATGATATTCTTGCATGAAAAGGCGGGAGGAGCAAAGGGGCTGTTGCATCCGCAACAGCCCCAAGTGAATAAGTAATAGTGAAGAGTGAAAAGTGAGAAAGTTTGTTTTGGCATGCGACAGGGGGGCAACCAAAGGGATCCGCTTTGTCGCTTTTTTGTTATGCCGAAGAGATTTCCGGGGAACATTTGCCAATCCTCTTCACGAAAAGTTTTTGAGAGGGGGTGTGGGGGAGGGCCTTTTTTCAAAAAGGCCTCACCCACATCGTGCCCCCCGCATCGCGACTCCACATCGTGTCCCCCGCATCGCGTCTCCACATCGTGCCTCGCCTTGCATCAGCCGTCCTGTGGCTTGTCCGCGGCGGCGAGCCATGCTGCTGCCTGTTCGGCGTCCCGGGCGATCTGCCGTGCCAGGGCTTGGGTGTCGGGGAAGGTCTGCTCGGGGCGCAGAAAGTGCAACAGCGACACCTCTGCCTGTTTGCCGTACAGGTTGCCTGCGGCGGCGAGCAGGTGGGCTTCGCAATTGGGCTGTGTGGACTGTTCTACGGTGGGGCGCAGACCGATGTTGGAGACGGCCGGCAGGGTCTGCCCTGCCACCCGGCACACCGACACATACACGCCGTGTCGGGGGATGAGCCGCTTTTCGTCCAGCGGGAGATTGAGCGTGGGAAAGGAGAGGGTGTGCCCTAACCCCTTTCCGTGGGCGACAATACCCCGGAGGGTATACGGCGCCCCCAGCAGGACGGCGGCCAACTCCGGCTTGCCCTCGCACAGGGCACGGCGAATGGCGGTGGCAGAAACAGGGACACCCTCCGCCACGACGGGCGGCACCACCACAGACGGGATGCCTGCGGCAGAAGCCAGCGCGGTCAGCACCTCCGGTGTGCCCGCGCCGCCCGCACCGAAGTGAAAGTTGAAGCCGCATACCACACCGCACAGGGGTACGGTGTGGGCCAGTTTGTCAAAAAATGCGGCGGGCGAAAGGGTGCGTGCCTCCTCAAAATTGGCGGTGCAGACCCGCGTGATGCCCTGCGCGGCCATGGCGGCATATCTGTCGTCTGCGGAGAGCAGTTGCGGCATGCCCTTAAACGACAGGTCGGTAAAGGTAAAAACGCAGGGCTGTGCGTGCTGCTCCTCTGCGAGCCGCACCGTTTCGGCCAGCAGGCGGCGGTGGCCGATATGCATGCCGTCAAACCCGCCAAGCGCTACCACGCAGGGGGCGTTGTCCGCCGGGGGACGGCCCAATTCAAACTTTTTCATCATCGTGCTGTTTGGGCGCGGGGGCGGCGCACCGTCCGTCTTTTTTCGGGCGGGCGCCCGTGCAGGTCACGGTGACGCCCGGCGGCACCGAATGGGTCAGCCACACATTGCCGCCGATGACGGCGCCGTCCCCCACCGTGGTGTTGCCGCCCAGGATGGTCGCGCCCGCGTAAATGACCACATTGTTTCCGATATTGGGGTGGCGTTTGATGCCCTTGACGGGCAGCCCCTTTTCGTCGGTGGCAAAGCTCTTTGCCCCCAGCGTCACGCCCTGATACAGCTTCACATTGTCGCCGATGACGCAGGTCTCACCGATGACCACGCCCGTGCCGTGGTCGATAAAGAACCGCCGCCCGATGGTGGCGCCGGGGTGAATGTCGATGCCGGTGATGCGGTGGGCATATTCCGTCATCATGCGGGGGATCAGCGGCACCCCCAGTTCATAGAGAATATGGGCGGGGCGAAAGAGGGTCAGCGCCTCAAAGGACGGATAGGCGCACATGATCTCCCGCTCGCTTTTGGCGGCGGGGTCGCCGTCATAGGCCGCCGCCACATCCTCACGCAGCAGTTGTGCCGCGCCCGGCAGACGGTCAAAAAAGGCAGACACCGTCTCTTCAATCTGCACCTGTGTTGTCTGTGCGTCCATGGCGGCACGGCAGAGCTCCGTCAGTTTCTCGCGCGCGCCCGCAAGGCAGGCGCACACCGCCTCCTCGTCTCCTGCGGCGGTGTCGGAGGTGGCATAGATATCCGGGTACATCGCCTGCCTGAGCAGGGTGATGAAGCAGTTGAGCGTGTGCTTGATGCCGCCCGCGCGGAAGGCGGGGGGCAAATGGTAGGCATCGCCTATGCGGCAGAGCTGTTTTGCACAGGCCGCAAGTGTGCGGCCGTTGTCTGTTTGCATATCCGTTCCTCTCCGGTGGCGTGCGCGGCCACCGTTTTTTCTTTCGTCTTTCTATTGTAATACAACCCGGCAAAAAATACAATCGTTTTTTTGCGAAAAGGGCGGCGGGCAGATGAGCCGCGCATGGCGCTGTGGCCCTTATCCACAGGATACGCAGGCATGGGGGTTGTTGCAAATGCTGCGGTTCATGGCGGGTGAGGAGAACATAGTACGATGACCGAAAGTGACAGACAGACATTTGTACCGTGCAATGCACCATGCTTGACTTTTGCACCCGCCGGATCCTTGCTCCCATCCCGGAGGGAGGCAGAATAATAGTGAAAAGTGAAGAGTGAAGAGTGAAAAGTGAAGAGTGAAAAATAAAGAATGGATTTCGCCCCAAAACATTCGGTGTGTACGACGCGCACGGTCCGCGCAGGGTTGCTCTTGTGTAGAGTTCTGTTTGGCTTTTGTAGAAAGTCACCAAAAAGCAAACGAAAAAATCATCAAAAAACACCCCCCGCCGATGTGCGCGGAGCAATTGTTTTTTGCGGTTGTCAATGATATAATGATATTATCCGGCAGAGTGGCCTGCCCGGGAGCGGAAATGCGCGTTTTGCATGCGGCCGTCTGCCTGCCGAAAACACAAGAAAAGAAAGGATCCCCAGATGAAAACCAGAGTATCCATACTGCTGTTTTTGCTGTTTGCCCTGCTTGTGACCATGGGACTGACGGCCTGTACAGACGGCCCCGCTGTCACCGAAGGCCCCACAGGCACGACCGGTACCCCCGGCACCACGCTGGGCAACGAGACCTATTCCGTGACACTAAAAGTGACCTCCGGTGCCCACCTCACCGTTTCGGGCGGAAGCCAGAAACTGGTCAAAGCGGGCGGCGCGGTGGAGTTCTTTGTCCGGCCGGATGAGGGCTATGCCGTTTCTGCCTCTGCCGGCGACTATGACGCCGCAAGCGGCAAGCTGACGGTCTCTTTTGTGATGGAGAACACCACCATTGAGCTGAACACCACCCCCCTGTCCTATACCGTCCGTGTGCCGGAGGGCGCGCATTACACCGTCTCCGGCGACACCGAAAAGCAGGTGGATTGGGGCAAGACCGCTTACTTCAACATCGCGCCCGAAAAGGGCTATTACATCAGCGAGGTCAGTGCCGGCACCTATAACCCCTCCACCGGCATCCTGACGGTCAAGAACATCAAAGAGGACATCACCGTCACCGTCACGACAGCCGAGAGAGACGGCTGGACGGTCTCGCTTGTCGGCTCCGATTTCACCTCCGACAAAATGACAAAGTCGGTCAAACCGGGCGCCACCGCCACCTTTACCATTTCCGTTGATGCCTATCACTACATCACCGGGGTCAGCGCAGGGAACTTTGACCCCGCCACCGGCACCCTGACCGTTGAGAATGTCACCGATGACATCGCCGTCACCGTTGCCGTTGATGCGGCCAAGATCGTCTATCATCTCAACGACGGCACCGATGCCACAAGGACCGACTATCCCGACTTTGCCTTCTATGCCTGCCCCAACACCCGCTGGGACAACGGCACCCTCTCCCGTTCCGGTTATGCCCTTGTGGCCTATAATACCAAGGCCGACGGCACGGGCGAATCTTACAGTCTCGGCTCCAAGGTCTACTATGACCCGGCACAGCCCCAACTTGACCTGTACTGCGTGTGGCTGAAAGAAACCCCCGCTTCCGAATTTGATGTCTCCGGCGGCACCATTACCCGCTACCGCGGCAGTGCCTCCACCGTCGTCATCCCCGCCAGCATCAACGGCAACCCCATCACCGCCATTGCCGCCGGCGCGTTTTCGGACAACACGGCCATGGCAGAACTGGTACTGCCCAAGACCCTGCAGACGGTGGCCTCCGGTGCCTTTGTGGGCTGCTCTTCGCTTGTGACCCTCTATTGCCCCGACAGCATTGCCACCATCCCGGATGACGCCTTCGACAGCGCCACCTACTCCAACCTGCACCACTTCTACC
>CAMGGT010000138.1 GCA_946055715.1 uncultured Clostridia bacterium
TGAGAGGGGACGGGGCTGTCGCATGAAGGCAGGGTTGAAAAGTGGGGTGTTGCGAGTCGTTATTTGCTTTTGCAAAAGTTCCGTTACCGTAGGTACCAAAGGGGGCTACTATTAAATGCCTTCCCCAGCGGGGAAGGGGGACCGCGAAGCGGTGGATGAGGAGAACTATCTTTCATGCCTCCCTCCGGGATGGGAGCAAGGAGCAAGCGGGTACAAAAGCAGAGGAAAGGTCTTCTGCAGAGAACGGAGAAACAGCGGGGGGAGCAATGCCATTTGTCGCAAATGGCATTGCTCCTCCCCTACCGTAATCTAAAATATCGGCTTATCCCCTTCCAAAACAATCTTTCACTTTGCCATCAGGCGAAATTTCATACCGCAGGTATTTCATTTGCCGACAGCGGCCCATTTCGCTCGCCGAAGGCGAATTTCATGGGCCGTTGCTGTGGGCAGTTGCACCTGCGGTGGATAGGGTGTTTTTTCTCAAAAGAAGGGGCTGTTGCGTTTGCAACGGCCCTTTTCTCTATGCAAAAAAATCACGGGCAAATGAGGATGCCGCGCAGAAAAGCAGAATATGCGTCCAAATTGACTGTTTTTCTTCAAAACCCCTGCCATATTATTCGTTATTATCGGGTAAGACAAGGCGAATGTGAATATGACCCTGCGCTTTTTGCGACAGATATACCCCTGTCGGGCAACATCGGGGCTTCTGCCTGCGCATTTTTGACCCTGTGACGCAAAATCTGCCGTTTGCCGTTGCATTTTTGCACAGATTATGGTATAATTCATAAGATTATGTAAGTTTGACCCGCATACAGGGCATCATCAAAGTGAAAGGAGACAGATGCATGGTTGAGGTAACACAGGTCAAAGAACATTCCCCCGCGCAAAAGGCCGGCGTGCAGGCGGGTGACATTCTGCTGTCCATTGACGGGCATGACATCCGGGATGTGCTGGACTATCGCTTTTTTACCGCCGCCGCCCGCCTGTCTCTTTATCTTCACAGAGGGCCGGATCTTCTGACTCTCACGCTGGAAAAAGGGGAGGAAGAAGACCCCGGCATGGAGTTTGCCACCCCCCTCATGGACAAGAAGCACGCCTGCCGCAACGGCTGTATTTTCTGCTTCATCGACCAGTTGCCAAAGGGGATGCGTTCTTCGCTTTACTTCAAGGATGACGACACGCGCCTGTCGTTTCTGCATGGCAATTATGTCACCCTCACCAACCTCTCGGATGCGGATGTGGAGCGCATCATCGAGATGCACATCTCGCCCGTCAACATCTCTGTGCATACCACCGACCCCGACCTGCGGGTGAAGATGATGCGCAACAAGCGGGCGGGCGAAGTGCTGAAATACCTGCGTCGGTTTGCCGATGCGGGTCTGTCGATCCAGGGGCAGATCGTGCTGTGCCGTGGCATCAACGACGGGGAAGCCCTCACCCGCACCCTCACCGATCTTTCCGGGTATTTTCCGGCGCTTGAAAGTGTGTCGGTGGTGCCGGTGGGCCTGTCTGACCACCGGGAAGGGCTGTTTCCTCTGGAGCCGTTCACAAAAGAAGATGCCCGCGCCGTGCTGGGGCAGGTCAACGGCATGGGAGACGAATTTCTGCGCCGTTTTGGCACGCGTCTGGTCTACTGTTCGGACGAATGGTACCTCACAGCCGAAGAACCCCTCCCCCCGGAGTCCTATTATGAGGGGTACCCCCAACTGGACAACGGCGTGGGCATGCTTCGCTCCCTCTTGGAAGAGGTGGCGCAGTTCTTTGCCGAGCATCCCCATCTGCGCACCCGCCCCCGCACCGTCAGCATCGCCACCGGCATGGCCGCCGCTCCCACCCTCGCCCGCATAACAGAGGAACTCTGCGCCCGCTGTCCATCGCTTACGGTGCATGTCTATCCCGTCCGCAACGATTGGTTCGGCCACCGCATCACCGTGGCGGGACTGCTGACCGGGCGCGACATTCTGGCGCAACTGCGTGGAAAACCGCTGGGAGATGAACTGCTCATTCCCCCCAATGCTCTGCGCGCAGGGGAGGATGTACTGCTGGACGACATGACAACGGCCGACCTTTCGGCCGCGCTGGGTGTACCGGTGCGCGCCGCGGGCGAAAATGGACGGCAACTGCTGCTCGCGCTGATGGGGGCAGACGGCCACCGTCGCCGCGCCGCCCGGCGCTGCCCGCACGAGCCGTAAGCCGACCATCCCCGACTGTATCCATGTCATCGGCCCGCCTTGCCCACAGCCGGGCAGGCCGCTCACCAAACTGTCTGCAAACCCGTATCAACGGAAAGGAGAACCAACATGAAACCGGTTGCCGCCATTGTGGGGCGCCCCAACGTGGGCAAAAGCACCCTGTTCAACAAACTCATCGGAGAGCGCCGCTCCATCGTGGAAGACACCCCCGGCGTCACCCGCGACCGCCTGTATGCCGACGCGGAATGGAACGGCCGTTCGTTTCTGCTCATCGACACCGGCGGCATCGAGCCGAAGTCGGATGACATCATTCTGAAGCAGATGCGCCTCCAGGCAGAGGTAGCCATCGAAACGGCGGATGTCATCATCTTTCTGTGTGACATTCACGCGGGGCTGGTGGCAGACGACCGCGACATTGCCGTCATGCTGAAAAAAAGCGGCAAGCCGGTAGTTCTGTGCGTCAACAAGATCGACCGGGTGGGAGAACCGCCGGCCGAGTTTTATGAATTCTATGAGCTGGGCTTTGACCGCGACCCCATTGTGCTGTCCTCTCTGCACGGCACCGGCACGGGTGACCTGCTGGACGCGGTGGTGGAGGCCTTCCCGCCCGAAAGAGAAACGGAGACAGACGAGAATGTCATCAATGTGGCGGTCATCGGCAAGCCAAATGCGGGCAAATCCTCGCTTGTCAACCGCATCGTGGGGGAAGAACGGCTGATCGTCTCCGACATTCCCGGCACCACCCGCGACGCGGTGGACACCCGCGTGGAGCGGGGCGGCATCGTCTATAATTTCATCGACACCGCCGGCATCCGCCGCCAGAGCAAAATTGAGGACGTCATCGAAAAATACAGCGTTCTGCGCGCCCGCACCGCGGTGGAGCGCGCGGATGTGTGCCTGATCATGGCAGATGCCGCAGAGGGCATCACCGAGCAGGACGAGCGCATCGCCGGCATCGCCCACGAGGCGGGCAAGGCCTCCGTCATCGTCATCAACAAGTGGGACAAGATCGACAAAGACAACGACACCTTCGGTGCCTATACCAAAAAGGTCTATGACGCCCTCTCCTATATGACCTACGCCCCCGTCACCTTCGTCTCGGCCAAAAGCGGTCAGCGGGTGGACGGACTGTTTGCCCTCATTGACGCGGTGTATGCCGAATCTCGCCGCCGCGTCACCACCGGCATGCTCAACGACCTGCTGGCGGACGCCATGGCGCGCCACCAGCCCCCCTCCGACAAGGGCAAACGCCTCAAGATCTACTATATGACCCAGACGGCCACCTGCCCGCCCACCTTTGTGCTGTTCTGCAACAATGCGGAGCTGTTCCACTTTTCCTACCGGCGGTATCTGGAAAACTGCCTGCGCGAGACCTTTGGCTTCAAGGGAACGCCCATCCGCATGACCATCCGTCAAAAGGGCGACACCCCGGAAGATATGGCGCACTAACCGAGGGTTTCCGATGTAATCAGCAATTTTGCTTGCCTGCAAGAGGCCGAATCGGGCGCATTTTGCGCCCGGCATCGGCCATGTCCCGTGAAAGGGAGAGAATTGAGAGAATTGAGTTATGTTTATTGACAGAGTAAAGATTTATGTAAAGGCAGGTGACGGCGGCAACGGTGCCATCACCTTCCACCGCGAAAAATATGTGGCGGCAGGCGGCCCGGACGGCGGCGACGGCGGGCGGGGCGGCAATGTCATCTTCCGGGTCAATCCGGGAGACAACACCCTGCTGGCCTTTCGCTATCACCGCAAATTCGTCGCCGAAAACGGTGCCGACGGCATGGGGGGCAAAATGCATGGCAAGTCCGGCCGGGATGTGGTCATTACCGTGCCGCCCGGCACCCTGCTCAAAGACCCCGAAAGCGGCCGCGTCATTTTTGACATGGCCACCGCCGACACCTACACGGTCTGCCGCGGCGGCAGGGGCGGGTGGGGCAACCGCCATTTTGCCACCCCCACCCGGCAGATCC
>CAMGGT010000139.1 GCA_946055715.1 uncultured Clostridia bacterium
TGCAGGGCCGAAAACCGTTCTTTGAGAAAAGAGAGCCACTCCGGCAGGGGTTTTTCCTGCGGCACAAAGATAGACACAGCCACCCGCGTGCGGTCGGCATGAAGGATGCTTTCGTCCACCAGTTCGCCATACATACCATTGCAGGAAAAGTCGCTGTAATCCTCGATCATCAGCCCGTTGTCCAACAGGCACATCACCCCGCAGATGTCGTCCAGCTGTTCTGTCTTTCCCGTGGCGGTGACTTTGGTCCAGATTCTGTCTTGCATGCCGTTCTCCTTTGGCGCAATGCGGTCTTTTTTGTCGTTCAGTCACCTATTGTACCATACCCGCCGCGGCAAAGCAAGTGGTGAGGCGGATTTTGTCTTTTTTGCGCGGGAATGACGGTTTCCGGCTTTTTTTGGGCTTGTCGCTTTGGCTTTGGCTTTCAACCCGCATTGGGGCAAACCCGAAAGATACAGATTGACAGATTTATATATCTGTGATACAATAAGCGTTTGAACGGGTCCATCGCCCGTGACCGGTCCCCGCAAAGGCGGCTGTTTTCAGAAAGGAGTCGGATTTTTTCCGAATCGCAAATGGAAAACAAACTCAACTATAAACGCACCTTTTTCATCGGGCTTGCGTTCATGTCGTTGTCTGCTTTCTGGACGTTTTATGACCAGGCCGTGCCTGTCATGCTGGAGAGCATCTTCGGACTTGAGACCACGCTGACCAACACCATCATGGCCATCGACAATGTGCTGGCCCTGTTTATGTTGCCCATCTTCGGCGCCCTCTCCGACAAGACCACCACCCCGTTCGGGCGGCGCACGCCCTATATCGTGCTGGGCACGGTCAGCGCTGTTGTGTGCTTCTGGGGCATGGCGCTTGGCCTGCAACTTGAAAGCTTTTGGCTCTATTTTGTCATGCTGTTTCTCACCCTTGTGGCCATGAGCACCTACCGTTCTCCCGCTGTGGCCCTGATGCCCGACCTGACCCCGCGTCAGCACCGCTCAAAGGCCAACGCCATCATCAACCTCATGGGGGTGGTCGGCGGCGCCTTCTCGCTTGTGGCGGTGATGTTGCTCGTGAAATCCGGCAAGGATGACGAGGGGGCCACCACCTATGCCAACCAGAACTTCTGGCCGGTCTTCATTGCCATCGGCGGGTTTATGCTGGTGGCCATCGCCATCTTCTTTGTGACCGTGCGTGAGCGCAAGCTGCTGCGCGAGCTGACAGAGCAGGGTGTGCTGACCGACAGAGATACGGCAGAGGAAGACGAAAAGCCCGCCGGTGCAGGCAAGGGCGCCAAGCTTCCCAAACCCGTTCTGCGTTCGCTTATCTTCATCCTGTTGGCCGTTGCTTTCTGGTACATCGCCTACAACGGCATCACCACCAACCTCTCCCGCTATTGCCAGTACATTCTGGGCAAGGATCTCTCGGCTTCCTCGGCTTATGTGCTGGTGACCATGGTGCTTTCGACCATTGCGTTTCTGCCGCTGGGTATTCTTTCTTCCAGAATGGGCCGCAAAAAGATGATCTTGTGCGGTGTGGCGCTGATGGGCGTGTGTGTGGCCGCCGCCTCCTTCATCACCAAAAACACCCCCGACATCGTGCTGTATCTGCTGTTTGCGGGCGTGGGCGTGGGCTGGGCTGCCATCAATGTCAACTCCTACCCCATGGTGGTGGAGATCAGCTCCAACGGCGACATCGGCCGCTACACCGGCTATTACTACACCTTCTCCATGGCGGCGCAGGTGGTGACCCCCCTGCTGACCGGCCTGCTCATCGACAAGCGGTTCTTTAACCTCGGCTACGGCGTGCTCTTCCCCTATGCCGCCGTCTTCATGGTGCTGGCGTTTGTGTGCATGCTGGCCGTCAGACACGGAGATGCCAAACCGCAGAAAAAGGCCTCCCTGCTTGAAAATTTTGATACCCCCGATGACTGATGCGGGGCAAGGTCGGAAAGGAATATCATGCAGTTTCTCTACATTATTCTTGTTGCACTCCTGGCCGCGCTGCTTTTGTGCCTGTTTGCCATCCGTCCCCGCATCCCGCGCGACGGCATGCGTGAGATGATCGTCGGGCACCGCTATTTTGCCCACCGCGGCCTGCATGGCGGCGACATCCCCGAAAATTCGCTGCCCGCTTTTGCCCGCGCCGCCGAGGCCGGATACGGCATCGAGCTGGATGTGCAGATCACCTCCGACGGCGTGCCGGTGGTCTTTCATGACGACACCCTCACCCGTATGTGCGGTCGCGAGGGCGGTGTCTATGACCTCGCGCTTGCCGAGCTGCAAGCCCTTTCTCTTGACGGGCATGAGGGGATCTGCCCTCCGACTTTTGCCGAGGTGCTTCAGACGGTGGCAGGCCGCGTGCCGCTGATCGTGGAGATCAAGGCCAACCTGCCCGAATGGAAGCAAACGCTGGAGGCCGCGGTCGCCCTCCTTGACAATTATGAGGGGCCCTATTGCATCGAGTCCTTTAACCCATTGGTGCTGTATTGGCTCAAGCGCCACCGCCCCTCGGTGCTGCGCGGCCAGTTGTGCGCCCGCTACCGTACATGGAAGGTGAAGCGCACCTTTCCCCAGGTGCTGGCAGAGTGGTTTTTGACCAACATTCTCTCCCGACCGGATTTCGTGGCCTATGACTTCGAGCATATCCACACCGCCCCCTTCCGCATTCTGTCTCATCTGTTTCCCGAGTGCGTGTATGCCGCATGGACACCCCGCTCACCCGAGGATGAGGCGGCGGCAGGCAAGGTATTTGACATCATGATCTTTGAGAATTACCTGCCAAAAGAGCCGACAAAAGAACAAACCCCTGCCGAAAACTGACTGTTTTTGCGCCGCACGCACCCGCCTGCCCGTAGGCAGGGCGGAGAAGGCAGAGCATCTGCCCGCGCCGTGCGGCGCGCTTTTTCCGTTTTGCGGTGCCGCCGCCATCGGTTTATCAATATATTTAAGAAAGAGTCATACAACATGCAACTGACACTCTGCGCCACCTGTCTGTTCGGACTGGAGCATCTTCTGGGAGAGGAGATCGACCGGTTGGGCTTCCGCCGATTGGAGACCATGGACGGCCGCATCCTGTTTGAGGGCGACGAGCAGGCCGTGGCCACCGCCAACGTCTTTCTGCGGTTTGCCGAGCGGGTGTATATCCAGTTGGGGCCATGGTTTTCCGCGCCGGACTTCGATGCGCTGTTTGAGGGTACACGGGCACTGCCGTGGGAGCTGTTTATCCGTCGGGAGGATGCCTTTCCGGTCAAGGGACACACGGTGCGCTCCACGCTGACCTCCGTCCCCGCCTGCCAGAAGATCGTCAAAAAGGCCATCGCCACGCGGCTGGGCAGCCACTATGGACTTGCCCGTATGCCCGAGACAGGGGTGACCTGCCAGGTGGTGTTTTTTATCCTGCGCGACCGTGCCCAGCTTCTGCTGGACACATCGGGTGAGCCGCTTTTCAAGCGCGGTTATCGCACAGATACGGGCGAGGCCCCCATCCGCGAAACGCTGGCCGCCGCCATCGTGGCCCAGTCCCGCCCGCGGGAAAATGTGTTGCTGTGGGACCCCATGTGCGGCTCCGGCACGCTGGCCATCGAGGCGGCCATGCAGATGCGCCGCATCGCCCCGGGCAAAAGTCGCTCCTTCGCCGCCGAGCAGTACGCCGCCCTGCCGCCCTCCGTGTGGCAGACCGCGCGGGAACAGGCGGCCGACGAGGAGATCTCCACCGCTTTTGAGGCCTACGCTTCCGACATTGACCCCGCCGCCGTCGCGCTTGCCGAGGCAAACGCCCGCCGCGCCGGTGTGGCAGATACCGTCAGGTGTTTTTGCGCCGACGCGCGCAGCATCTCCGCCGAGGGGCGGCGCGGCACCATCGTCACCAATCCCCCCTACGGAGAGCGGCTGGGCACCGTTCGGGAGGCAGAAGCCCTCTACCGCGACATGGGCAGACATTTCCGCTCGCTTGCCCCCTGGCAGGTCTATGTCATCTCCTCCCACCCGGAATTTGAGCGGTTCTACGGCCGCCGCGCCGACAAGGTGCGCAAGCTCTACAACGGCATGATCCCCTGCTATCTCTACCAGTACTTCAAAAACGAAAAGGCAACAGAAAAGAGCTGAATTTGCACTGGAAGAAGTAAAGAGAATTATTGAATCA
>CAMGGT010000140.1 GCA_946055715.1 uncultured Clostridia bacterium
GCAAGCAGAGACGGCAGGCAGAAGCGGAAGGCCACTTCCTCACACAGGGCGGGTATCACCGCATGTACCAACAGCAGCCATGCAAGCGGCCCGGAATAACTTGCCGACTCTTCCCAACCGACCGCCGCGCCCACAAGGCCGGTGAGGGTAGACAGCCCCAGGATCGTCAGAATAAAAAAGGGCGTAAAAGCAAACCAGACGGGAGAGGGAGAGAACGGCCGACAGTAGGTCTGCCGCGGCAGTCCGGCCATGGTCGCCCCCCGCACAAGCAGCAGAGACAGAAGCGCGGCCGCAAGGCCGCCCACGGGTTCGCCCCATGCGCCCGGCAAGGCAGAAAACAGAGAGCGCGTCAAAAGAAACAGCAGGGTCATCAGCGCCCCGACGGTAAAGGAACGTTTCATTTTCTTATCCTGAAAACGGCGCGGCGGGCGCGCCTGGATTGATGATTGCGCTGACATACAAGCGGCGGCGTGTGAGTGTGTGCCTCGCGCGGGCAGGCATTCACTCCTGCCGTCTGCCGCCGCTTTATGTGTATGGCGGTATGCCACCCCATTATACGGGAATGTGTCACAATTGTCAAGGTCTTTTGCACCTGCCCATCGGCATTCGGCTGCCCATGCCCATCGGCGTTTGCCGTCTTGCTTTTTCGCTGTCTCTCGGGCAGAGTCGTTTGGCATGGCATTCAGTTTCCCGGTCGGGGGTGCCTTGCTTGCATTGCCCGCTCCGGTTTGACAGAAATCCGGATCATGCAATATAATGTACATAACGAATTTACAACTGCCTTGACTTTTTGTGCAATATGCTGTATTATTGAGATATATGAACATCATCGCAGATTGGATGAACAAATGATCACCCACCCGGGTCAAGCGTAACGCAACCATTGCCGGAGAACAACTCAATCAATGCCAGAGAGCAACTCAACCATTGCTCTGTTGTCTCCACCAACGGTTTCGTGTATACTGTGAGCAAGCCCCCGTGCTTGCATTTTTTGTGATGATGCGTATATGCTCATGCGCATGTCATGTCTCATGTCGCCCGGTGCTTTTGCACCCATCGAACCTTCAAACGGAAAGGGAACGCTATGACCGTCAAAGCAAACGACAACAAGAACTCCGCCGCCAAAGAAAAGCCGCTGCCGCTCCGCCGCCGTCTTTCCAACCTCGGCTTTGCCGTGCGCATCATATTCCGCGCGGTGCCGGCCTTTTTGCCTGTGGGGCTTTTGGTCTGTGTACTGAGCCAGGTGGCCGGCTTCTTTGCCGACTCTTACCTTCTCAAAAAAATCCTGGACTCACTGGAGGCGGGCAAAAGCCTGCAAAGCATTATCACCTACATTGTGATCGTTGGGATCAGCTGCATCCTCATCTCACTGGTCAGCGACTATATCACCTGGGTCTGGACCCCGCAGGCCACCCGCCTGATCACGGCATCGGTACAGCGGCCCTTGCTCAAAAAAGCGCTTTCCTGCGAGCTTGTCTGCTATGAGCGCCCCGCCTTCTATGACCATTATGTGCGCGCCATGGAGTATGCGGATTCTCGCGTGCAACAAGTCCGGCAGGACATATTCGGGCTGGTGTCATTTTCAACATCGTTGCTTGCCGACCTTATTCTGCTGCTGACCATCGACCCGCTGCTGTTGCTGTTTGCCTTTTTTCCGTTGGTTCTGGGGTTTTTGCAAAAGCGCATCCACGCCCTCAACTATGCACACGATGTGGCGGAAAAACCCCTCCAGCGCCGTCGCTCTTATGTGCAACGCACCTTTTTCTACCGTGACTATGCAAAGGAATATCGCTTAAGCTCCATTCATCTGTGCATGCTGCGCGACTTTGCCGACACCTACAAAACCTTCAAAGAACTGGCGAAAAAATACCGGATCCCGACGACGATCCTGTATTTTATCAAGAGTTTTGGCCTGCAGATCCTGGCTGTACTGGGCGCCATGGCCTACTCGGTCTACCGCGCGTTGGGGGTCGGCGCCGCGGCGGGCGGCATGACGGTGGGGGACTGCATTGTCGTGCTGAACTCCATCAGCGTTGTCTCATACAGCATCAATTCACTCGTCTATAACTTTCAACGTCTGGAAGACAACAGCCGCTATCTGGAGGATGTGCGCACCTTCATGGACTATGAGCCGCAGATGGGGTCGAGCTGTGCCGGCCTTTTGCCGCAACCGGCAGAGATCGTCTTTGATGATGTCAGCTTCCGGTATGAGGGGGCAGAGCGGGATGCGCTTTCTCATGTGCATTTTTCGCTTCGCCCCGGCGAGCGGGTGGCGCTGGTGGGGCGTAACGGGTCCGGCAAAACCACCCTTACCAAACTGCTTTTACGCCTGTATGAGCCCACCGAAGGGCAGATCACGCTGGACGGCAGACCCCTGTCTGACTATCGGCTGGATGATTATCGCGCGCTGTTTTCCACCGTGTTTCAGGATGCACGGCTGTTTGCCATGACCGTGCGCGAAAACATACTGCTCCGCGACCCCCAAGAGGGGGATGAAGCGTTGGTGGAACGCGCTTTGCGCGCGGCCGGCATTTATGACAAGGTGACCTCGTTGCCCAAAGGTATGGAAACCGATGTCACCCGCGAGTTCAGCTCGGAAGGGGTGAATTTTTCGGGGGGAGAGTTGCAAAAACTGGCGCTGGCACGCGCCTATGCATCCGCCGCCCCCTTTATGGTCCTGGACGAGCCCTCAAGCGCTCTGGACCCGGTGGCCGAGTACCGGATGTTTGAGACCATGCGCACGGTCACGGAGGGCAAGGGCGTGCTGTTCATCTCCCACCGCCTCTCCTCCGCCGTGCTGGCAGATCGCATTTACCTGCTTGACGGCGGGCAGGTCGTGGAGACCGGCACTCACGCAGAACTGATGGCGCGCGGCGGCCTGTATGCCGAAATGTTCCGCTGTCAGGCAAAAAACTATGTCAGAGAGGAGGCAGGGGTATGATCAGACTTTCGGATGTACCCAAAACGCCCCACCACTCTGTGGGCAAGGTCATCAAAAACAATCTGAAGATGTATGCCATCATTTTTCGTGCAGAGCCGTTGCTGTTTGTTCTGTGGGCGCTCTGGGGTGTTGTCGGCGGTGTGTTTCAGTCTTTGGACAAGCTGTTTACCGTGTGGCTGTTCAACGCCATCGACATGAATGCCGCGTGGTGGCCTGCCGTGCGCATCATTCTGATGATGGCGGCCATACAGGTGTTGTTTCTGTTGCAGGACGGTGTCTTCTCCTTCATCCGCCCCATCCTGGCAGACAAGATGAAGCTGCGCCTCACCGATGCCCTGTTGCGCAAATCCCGCGAGTTTGAACTGGGGTGCTATGACGACCCCTGCTTTTATAACGAACTCATCTGGGCCGTGTCAGACACGGGCCAGCGTGCCGAGTCGATGATGTGGGATCTCAACCTCATCATCAGAAACCTCACTTCTGCCGGCGTGCTGTTTTCGCTGTTGTTTTCCATCGACCGGATCGTAGGCGCGGTGCTGTTGGCCAATGCCATCTTCTTCACCGTTTCACTGCAGTGCAAAAACCGTGTGCAGTACGCCCAGCAGATGGAATACCGCCCGTATGCCCGGCATGAGAGTTACTATCGCCGCGTGTTTTTCCTCTCGGACTATGCCAAAGAATTGCGCTGTTCCCGTGCGCATGAACTGCTTTTGCGCGGATATGACGAAACGGTACAGACCTATCTTAAGGCCGACAAACGCTATGCCATGACCTACTTTTTCTACTTCGGCCTGCTTTCGCGGTTCGTGACCTTTCTGGTGACCTTCGGCATCACCGTGTATATGACGGTGCGTCTGGCGGCGGGGGAAGTGCCCACCGGCAGTTTTGCCGCTATGATCGGCATTGCCTGGTCGGTGCGTTGGCAGCTCAACGACCTTGTCAACCGCCTCACCAACCTCTCAAAGCAGTCTTTGTACATCGAAAAATACCTGGGATTCACCGGCTACAAACCGATGGTCTCCGGCGGCACAAAAGAGGCCGGTCCCTTCGAAAGTCTGGAGATCCGCGGGGTCAGCTTTGCCTATGACTTCACCTCGCACGCCGAGGTGCTGGACGGAATGCTCACCAACTCCACGCCCCCCGCACCCGTGCAGGCGCTGACGGATGTG
>CAMGGT010000141.1 GCA_946055715.1 uncultured Clostridia bacterium
CGTGTGTGAACTGTGCTGTGACGTCTTCTGTTTTGTCTCCGCCCAGAAACGCGGGCACCATCGAGATGCCCATCACCCCGCCCAGGGCGGCCACCCGCAGGGCTTCTTCGTCGGTGATGCAACGGGTGTGCGGGCAGATGGCGGCGAATGCGGTGTGCGAACAGCACACAGGGCGGCCTTCTGCTTCTGCCAGGGAGAGGATCTCATCCGCCGTGCGGCGGGAGGCGTGGGCAATGTCGGGGATGATGCCGCAGGCAAAGCAAAGCCGGATGACGGCGCGCCCGGAGGGGGTCAGCCCGCGGTCGGGGTTGCTGTCGTGGGCGGAGCCGAGCGGATTGTCGCCGCTCCAGCATGGCCCAAGCATACACACGCCCGCATCGGCCAGCGCAGGAATACGGCCAAGGTCTCGGCACACACAGCGCGCGTCCTCCACCGAAAACAGTACGGTCAGATCTTTGCAGGCGGCCGTCTGGGTTTTGACCTGTTGCATTTCTTCGCACAGGTGTAGCCAGGCCTCTTCGTCTGTGTCGGCCGGGGGGCTCCACAGGGCAAACACCTGCACAACCTCCGAAAAAAGAGACAGTGCGCCGGCATTGACCTGCAGGCGGCCGTCACAAAAGGGAAGTGTCTCCACTCTCATGCGGTAGGCAGTGTCACAGTGCAGATCGAACAGTTTCATGGTGTGGTCATCCTTTCATGCGCGTTTGTGTCAGCGTATGAAGCGGATAGGCCTTTCCATGACAGAAAGCATGCGTTATTTTCGCAAAACGGGGTCGCTTCTCCCTGCATCGACGCAAAACGGGTGCCGGGGCAGAAGACAACGCAGTGTCGTTTTGTCATCGGGCAAATCAGCGGAAGGCATCCTGTAAATGGACGATTTTGAGGACAGCGGCACGCTCTGCCTTGGGGTCAAGATAGACTTCCATGACATCAAAGCGGGGCGCAAGTCCCTGCGGTGCCGAATGCAGGTAGCATTTTGCCGCCGTGCGGAGATGGCGCCGCTGGCGCTCGTTTACCGCTTCCGCAGGTCGGCCGTAGATGCGCTCGTCATCTTCGGTCAGCGTGCGGGTCTTGACTTCACAGAACACAAGGCAGTTGTCCTTTTGCGCCACAATGTCCACCTCGTGGCCGCCGAACCGGGCATTCCGGTGCAGAAGAAGATAGCCGTTCTGTACCAGACGGTTGGCGGCGCAGGCCTCGCCGTAGCGGCCGAGGGCGGCCTTTCCCTCCGAGCGGAGGGGGGCAGGCGGCGGGCGCAGGGCGCGCAGACGCTGGCAAATGCGCTTGAAGGGGTGCATCATGTGTCCAGAAACTTCAGAAAGGTCTTGCGGTGAATGGGGCAGGGACCATATTTGCGCAGCGCATCCATGTGCGCCTTGGTGCCGTACCCCTTGTGTTTGGCAAAGCCATATTCGGGGTACTGCTTGTCCTGCTCCATGCACAGGCGGTCGCGGCTGACCTTGGCCAGAATGCTGGCCGCGGCGATGGAACAGCTTTTGGCGTCTCCCCCCACGACCGCAGAAACGGGCAGGGGAAACCCTTTGGAACAGTTGCCGTCGATGAGGGCAAAGTCTGCCGCAGGCGACAACTGTGCAATGGCGCGCCGCATGGCCAGCAGGGTGGCTTGCAGAATGTTCAGCTCGTCGATTTCTTCCGCCGAGGCGGAAGCGATGCCGTAGGAGACGGCAGAGGCGCATATCCGGTCAAAGAGTGCGTCTCTCTTTTTGGGGGTCAGTTTTTTGGAGTCGTTCAGACCTTCCAGCTCCAGTCCCGGCGGCAGGATCACCGCCGCCGCAAACACCGGCCCGGAAAGTGGGCCGCGCCCGGCTTCGTCAACGCCGCACACAGCCATATAGCCGTTTTGTCGGCACAGGTCTTCCAGTTGATAGTCCGGCATATTGTTCACCTTATATGATGGTTTTGCAAGGGCTTTTCACCCCTTGAGGGGCGTATTCCGACATTTTTTGTCGGCAGTTAATTCCGCCATAGGCGGTCATTCGGTCGGGCGTTCCAGAGAAATGCGGCCGATGGCGGCGGCGCGGAACTCATCCAGCAGCATTTCCGCCGTGCGCAGTTCGTTGACTGTGCCGCCGCGTTCAAGATAGCCGCGCGTGCGTCCGATCTGCTCAAACAGTTCATAGAGTTGTGCGTCTTCAAGATCGGCAGGCGAGAGCTTGTATCGCTCGCACAACAGGGCGGGGGCGCAGTCTTTGAGGCGGGAAAGGAGTATCACGGCTACCTCTTCCACATTGAGGATCCTGTCGCGGATGGCACCCGTGACGGCCAGGTTTTCTCCCACGGTCTTGTCGTCAAACCGCGGCCAGAGTACCCCCGGCATGTCCAGAAGATCCAGCCCGCAGGCAGCAGAGACCCATTGCTTTGAAAGGGTCACCCCGGGCCTGTCTTCCACTTTGGCTTTTTTTGCGCCGCACAGGCGGTTGATCAGAGAGGATTTTCCCACATTGGGGATGCCCACCACCATGGCTTTCAGGCGGCGGCCCTCCATGCCTTTGGCGCGGTAGCGCTCCAGCTTTTCTTTCAGTGCCCGGCACACGGCGGGATAGATCTGCGACAGTCCCTCGCCCGTGATGCAGTCGACGGGCAGGCATGTTTCACCTTGCCCGGAAAAGTACGCCTGACATTTTGCCGTCACGGCGGGGTCGGCCATCGCGGCCTTGTTGAGAAGGATCAGAGACGGCTTGTTTTGCAGCATGGTGCGGATGTCGGGATTGCGGGACGAGAGGGGGATCCTGGCATCCAGCAGTTCCAGCACAATGTCCACCATGGGCAGACATTCCGCCATTTGCCGGCGGGTCTTGGCCATATGGCCGGGGAACCATTGAATCGTTTCGGAAGGCATTCGGTTCTCCTTTTCGGCTTAAAAGAAGGTGAAGGGGATCAGGCGCAGCAGCACCCGCCCCAGCACGGCACGTTCATCCACCATGTCGAATTGGCGGGAGTCCAGCGAATTGTTGCGGTGGTCTCCCATGACGAACAGATAGCCCTGCTGTACATCTGCTTCCAGCGGGGTATAGACATAGCTGTGGTCGTCGGTGAAGACATAGGGTTCTTCCAGTTTTTCGCCGTCCACATACACCCCGTCTTCACGGATGGAAACATGCTGGCCGCCCACGGCGACCACGCGCTTGACCAGCGCGGAGGAGGTACCGGGGGTGCGGTCTTCTATGGTCAGATCGTCAAAGACAACAATGTCTCCTTGCTTTGGGGTATAGAACAAGTCGGAGATGAGCAGATTTTCACCTGTCGAGAGGGTTGAATTCATGGAGGGGCCATCCACCACCGCGTGATGGCAGAGCAACACCGTCAGCAACAGCACCGCCATGACGGTAAAGGCCAGCATTTCTATGACCTCATAAATGGAGGCGGCGGCTTTTTGGGCATAGGGCTTTGTGGCATTTTCTTTGGTCATGATCTTATCCTTTCAGATGCTGCGCGCGGCACTCGGCCGCGGCAGGCAGACAGCAATTGAAAAATGTATTTTCTCGCCTGCCGGCACCGTGGCGGGCAAATACCTTGTGTTTGCATGGACTATTAGAAGATAGAATAGTAAAATACGAACTTAATTATAACAAATAATATCCCCCTGTGCAATACTCAAACCGAAAAATTCAAAAAAAACGCACCAAACCCTTGCATTTTGAAAAAGAATATGTTACAATTCACTTGTTGTGCCATGTGGCACAGAATGTAGAACAGTCCTCTGCGAATGCTCCGTACGAATGTTCGAGAAATAAGGAGGAAGCCACAATGGATAAACTGACGGCTTTTACAAGTGAGCAGCTGAAAACGGAAGTGCCCGCTTTCGGCATTGGTGACACGGTTCGTGTTCACAACAAGATCAAGGAAGGTTCCCGCGAGAGAGTGCAGATGTTTGAGGGTTCTGTCATCGCCAGACATGGCGGCGGCATTTCCGAAACCTTCACCGTGCGCCGCATTTCCTACGGCGTAGGCGTGGAAAAGACCTTCCCCCTTCATTCTCCCAATGTCGAAAAGGTAGATGTCATCCGCGTTGCCTCCGTGCGCCGCGCCAAACTGTACTACCTGCGTGACAAAGTGGGTAAGGATGCCAAGATCAAGGAG
>CAMGGT010000142.1 GCA_946055715.1 uncultured Clostridia bacterium
CCAGTATATCACATACTCTTGATTTGTCAACAGGTACTTATGCAAAATGAAACCGGAAAAGCAATGTGCTTTTTTTCAAATCATTGCCGAAGTTCTTATAAATGTGCTTGACAATCATGTGACCGTGTGGTATACTGTATTCGTGACACCCCGAAAATACTGCGACGGAAAGGATCAACCGCATGTTACGCATTGAACATTACTCCAAATACTACGGCGACAAAGCCGCGGTGAATGACCTTTGCCTGCACATCAGTGCCGGAGAGATCTATGGCTTTATCGGGCACAACGGCGCGGGCAAGACCACCACGCTGAAGTCCTGCTGTGGGATTTTGAGCTTTGAGGAGGGCGACATCCTGGTGGATGGTGTCTCCATCAAAGAAGATCCCCTTGCCTGCAAGGCAAAGATGGCCTATATTCCGGACGACCCGGAACTCTATCCTTTTATGAGCGGCATCAAATACCTGCATTTTGTCGCCGACATCTACGGCGTGCCGCGGGATGTGCGCGCACAGCGCATCCACGAGCTGGCAAGCGCCTTTTCGCTGGAATCTGACCTGGCGCAGCCCATCTCTGCCTACTCTCACGGTATGAAGCAGAAGCTGGCCATCATTTCGGCATGGCTGCACCGCCCGCGTCTGATTTTGATGGACGAACCCTTTGTGGGGCTGGACCCCAAGGCCTCTCACATCCTCAAAGAGATGATGCGCCGCCACTGCGAGGAGGGTGGAGCCATCTTCTTTTCCACGCATGTGCTGGAAGTGGCAGAAAAGCTCTGCGACAAGGTGGCCATCATCAAGGGGGGCCGGTTGCTTGTCTGCGGCACGATGGACGAGGTCAAGGGCAACGAGACCCTGGAAGATGTCTTCCTGGAGCTGGTGGATAGCGCGGAGGGATAAGAGATGAAACACATCCGTATCCTGATGAAGATCCGCCTGCAGGCGTTGCTGTCTTCCCTGCTCTATTCAAGCAAGGGGGGCACAAGACACCGCCGCTCCACCGGCGTGACGGTCGCCCTGATCGCGCTCTTTGGCTTTGCGCTGCTGAGCATGCTGATGCTGACCGCCTCTCTTTCGGCGGGCATTGCCATGCTGGCGTTTGAGACTTACAACATCCCCTGGTTCTACTATACCTTTCTGTCTCTGCTCAGCTTTCTGCTGATGGTGCTGACGGGCATGTTCGCCGCCAAAAGCCAGCTCTATGAGGCAAAAGACAACGAACTGCTGCTGGCCATGCCCCTGCGCCCCCGCCACATTCTGCTGGCACGGATGCTGACGCTGTATCTTTCCGACCTGTTGTTTGATCTGATGGTGATGCTGCCCGCAGGCGTCGTGGCGTTGCTGTTTGCCCCCGTCAAACCGCTTGGGGTCATCTTCTATCTGCTGGGCATCCTGCTTTTGCCGTTGCCGGCGCTGGCGGTCTCGGCTCTGCTCGGCTGGATCATTGCCTGGGTGGAATCACGCTGTCGCAACAAGACCCTGCCCAGAACCATCCTGGCCATGTTGTTCTTCTTTGTTTATCTGTACGGCTGCATGCGTGCCGACACGATCTTTGAGGGCATCGCGCAGAACGCGCAGGCCATCGCCGGCGCGCTTCGGTCGTGGGCATATCCCTTCTATCTGTTCGGCCTTGCCTGTGCAGACGGCACCGTGTGGGCATTTCTGCTGTATGCGGCGGTGTGCCTTGTGCCCCTTGGGGTGTGCGTGTGGCTGTTGGGACGGTCGTTTCTGTCGATCGTCACCACCAAACGAACCGCAAAGAAGATCGTCTATGATGCCGCCCGCGAAAACCGCGCCGCCGCCTCTCCGCTGATGGCGCTGGTGCGCAAGGAGATCGGCTATTTCTTCGGCTGTTTTACCTACCTGCTCAACGCGGGCATCGGCGTGGTGATGACTTTGCTTCTGGGGGTGCTGGTGCTGGTCAATCAGGGGAAGCTCCACGAAATGCTTGCACTGATGTCGGAGGAGATGGGCATTGCCCTCACGGGCGACCACGCCGCACTGGTCATGGTGGCGCTCTCCTTCTTTGTCGCTTCCATGACGGATATTTCCGCCCCTTCGGTGTCGCTTGAAGGCAGCAAGCTGTGGATCCCCCTCACATTCCCCCTGCGGGGCAAAACGATCCTGCTGGCAAAGACCCTGGCGCATGTGACCGTCACCGCGCTGCCCACCCTGCTCTTTTCCGTGATGGCCATCATCGCCACCCGGCCATCGGTGCCCATGGCGCTGTTGCTCTTGCTGTTGCCGCAGGTGTTCAACCTGGCCGTCGCGCTGACAGGCACCCTGTTCGGCGTGCGCTTCCCCAAACTGGACTGGATCGACGAGACCATTGCCGTCAAGCAGTCTATGTCGGTGCTGTTTACCATGCTGGTGGTGTTTGTGGGGGGACTGTTGCTCTGTGTTGGCGGCTTTATGCTATGTCTGGTGCTTTCGCCCGTGCCGGCGGGCGTCGTGGTGCTGGCTGTGCTGTGCGGCATTACCTTCTTGCTGTTTGAGATAGAAGAACACGGCGGCGGCCGGGCTTTTGAAGCGCTGGGCAACCGCTGAATACACAATAATGAATGTGCCCGGACTGCCAATCAACAGCCCGGGCAGGAGGTTACAATGGCAGGCGAAACAGAAAAACCGTCCCAAAAGCGGGAACTTGCGCAGCAGAACTTTCTCTGCGGATACAACTGTGCCCAGGCGGTGCTGGCAGCATTTTGCGACGAGCTGTGCATGACCCGCGAGCAGGCGGCCGCGCTTGCCGCCTCTTTCGGCGGCGGCATGGGGCGCATGCGGGAAGTGTGCGGCGCCTGTTCGGCCGCCTTTGCGGCGCTGGGCGTGCTGTACGGCTATGACAGGCCGGGCGACGACGAGGCAAAAGCCGCCCACTATGCGCGGGTGCAGACGCTTGCCTCGGTCTGCAAAGCCCTGCACGGCAGCATCATCTGCCGCGAACTGCTCAAAGGCATCAAGACCGACGACTCGCCCCACCCCACCCCGCGAAGCGCCGCATTTTACGAACAGCGCCCCTGCCTTGCCATCATCGGCGACATGGCAGAGGCATTGGAACAGTATCTTGCCAAATACCCGCCCGTCAAGCGGCAATATGCCGCGGGCGCGGTGGTCTGCGATATGCGGGGCGGCGAATGTCTGTTTCTGTTGGCAGAAGACGACGCGGGGCGCGTGACCCTGCCGAACTGCCCCTTGCGCTCGGGCGAGGCGGAAGCGGACTGCGCCATGCGGGCGGCCAAAGAAATGACGGGCTTTTCGGTCTCTCTTTCACCCAAATTCCGCAAAACAGCCGAATACCCCCTACCCGACGGCGGCAAAAAGGTGACCGCCTATCATCTGGCCACCGTCTGCGGCGCAGGTGAGGTGCCCCTCGGTGCCTGCCGTGCCTACCACTTTGCGGAGGCGTTGCAGACCCTGACCTTCGTCTGTGACCGCCGGGTACTGGAGGAGGCCTATACCCATCTGCTGACGGAAGAGGCCGAATGAATATGGGGATGCTGCATGGGGACGTTGCGCAAGCAACATCCCCAATGAATGGCAACCTGCGGTTGCGTGAACAGAAGCCGGCGGCTTCATGAATTGCCTGCGGCACCGATTGTGTCCATTGTGCAAAAGTTGCCATTCAATTCATGTCGCTGTGCGACAAATCATGGCGAGCCAATTCATGACGCGCGGGGCGCGTCAATTCATCGTGAATTATATAATGGTGCTGTTGCGGTTTGCAACGGCACCTTTTTTGTGGGTGAGGCCTTTTTGAAAAAAGGCCCTCCCCCACACCCCCTCTCAAAAACTTCTGATGAAGAGTATTGATAAATGCCCCGGCAAATCCCTTCGGCATAGCAAATACAAATAAACTTATAGGGCTAAACTTATAGGGCGTGGGTTTGCTCCTCCCGAATATTCTGTTAAATGAAAACCCTGCGGTGAGGTTGCAAAAAAACAAACATAGTTGATTGAAACCCGATTCCCACGTGTACCCGTTGAAGATTTTGTTATTATGCCAAATCATATACACGCGATGGTATTCTTGCGCGAAAAAGCGGGGGGAGCAATGCCATTTGTCGCAAATGGCATCGCACCTCCCCTA
>CAMGGT010000143.1 GCA_946055715.1 uncultured Clostridia bacterium
TGGCCTGTTATCAAAGCAAAGGAGAAAAAACAGACATATGAAGAGTTTTTACGGAGAGGATGTGTTTTTGACGACGGGTACTGCACGCAAGCTGTATGCCGCCGTGCGGAACCTGCCCATCATTGACTATCACTGCCACCTCGACCCCGCAAAGATCAAAGCGGACGCCGGCTTTTCGGGCATCGGGGAATTGTGGCTGTCCGGCGACCACTATAAGTGGCGCGCCATGCGGCTCTGCGGCGTGCCGGAGACCTACATCACGGGGGATGCCGACGACCGCGAAAAGTTTTTGCGCTATGCCGGGATCATGCCCCGTCTGGTGGGCAACCCGCTCTATGCCTGGACCCACCTGGAACTGCGGCAGATCTTCGGCATCACAGAACCCCTGTGTGCCGAAACGGCCGAGCGCATCTATGACGAGGCAAACGAGCAGTTGCGCCACATCACGGTGCAGGGGTTGCTTTCACGCTTTCATGTGGAGTTTGTCGCCACCACAGACGACCCCACAGACGACCTCCACCATCACGGCAAGCACGGCTCTGTGCTGGTGTGCCCCACCTTCCGCCCCGACAAGCTGTTTTCTTTTGACCGTGCCTACCTCGACAAGCTCTCGGCCGCGGCCAGGATGCCCATCGGCACGCTGGACGACCTGCAAAACGCCCTGCGCGCACGACTGGACTACTTTGCCACCTGCGGATGCCGCACAAGCGACCACGGCTTTGAGCATTTTCCCAAGACCTACATTTCCGCTGCCACCGCCAGCGCCCTTTTCGTCCGCAGAGACACGCTTTCTCCGGAAGAAAAGGACGCCCTGCGCGGCTATTTGCTGGTGTGGCTGGCGCGCGAATACCGTGCCCGCGACATGCTGATGCAACTGCATTTTGCCGTCAAGCGCAACACCAACCCCGCCATGTTCAAAGTGTGCGGAGCAGACGCCGGCTTTGACCTGCCGGGCGACTGCGAGCCGATGGGGGACCTCATCTCTTTCTTTTCACAGCTCACCGACCAAGAACGACCGCAAACGGTACTCTACCCGCTAAGCGATGCCAATCTTGCCGCCGTCACCGCCCTCACGGGTGCCTTCCGCGGGGTGCGCATCGGCGCGCCGTGGTGGTTTAACGACACGGCCCTGGGCATCCGCCGCTATCTGCAAACGGTGGCGGAATACGGCGTTTTGGGTACCCATCTCGGCATGCTGACAGACAGCCGCTCCTTCTCCTCCTATGTGCGCTTTGACTTCTTCCGCCGTATTCTCTGCGACTATCTCGGGGAGCTCACAGAGCGCGGAGAGTTTGACCCCGCCGCCGCACTGCGGTGTGCGGAGGACATCTGCTATAACAACATCAAGGGAGCGCTGCACCTATGAAAATGACCTTTCGCTGGTATGGAGAAAACGACCCCATTCCCCTGCGCTATATCCGCCAGATCCCCGCTGTCAGCGGTGTTGTGACCGCGTTGTATGATGTGCCGGTGGGTGAGGCATGGCCGGAGGAAAAGATCGCCCGCCTGAAGGCCGCGACAGAGGCAGAGGGCCTTTTGATGGAGGTCATCGAAAGTGTGCCGGTGCATGAGGACATCAAGCTCGGCCGCCCCACGCGGGACGCGCTGATTGAGAACTATGCCACCACCATCCGCCGCCTTGGGCGGCAGGGCGTGCGCTGTGTGTGCTATAACTTCATGCCCGTATTCGACTGGCTGCGCACAGACCTGCGCCGCCAAAACCCCGATGGCAGTACCTGCCTTGCCTACTGCCACGACGAACTGATGGGGCTTGACCCCCACGACCTGCACCTGCCCGGCTGGGACGAAAGCTATGCCCCGGCAGAACTGCAAGCCCTGCTTGATGCCTACAAAGGCATGACGCATAAAGACCTGTTTGACAATCTTGTATACTTTCTGCAAGGCATCATGCCTGCCTGCAACGAGGCGGGCATCGACATGGCCATCCACCCGGACGACCCGCCGTGGGACATGTTCGGTCTGCCCCGCATCATCACCGACGAGGGCAGTTATGACCGCCTGTTTGCGGCCGTGCCGGACCCACACAACGGCATTACTTTCTGCACGGGCAGTTTGGGCGCTTCCCGCCAAAACGACCTGCCCGCCATGGCCGCAAAGTATGCGCGGCGCATACCGTTTGCCCACCTGCGGCAACTCCGCTATGAGGGTACCCATGACTTTTCGGAAGCCGGGCACCTCACGGCAGCCGGCGACCTTGACATGTATGCCATCGTGCGTGCGCTGGTGCAGAACGGCTTTTCCGGCTATGTGCGCCCCGACCACGGCAGAAACATCTGGGGCGAAGACGGAAAACCCGGCTATGGCCTCTATGACCGTGCCCTGGGCGCCATGTACCTGGGCGGCCTGTTTGAAGCGATCGAAAAGGAGACAAAACAATGAAACTGCCATTCAGAACCGACCTTTCGGATAAAATCGTCGCCATCACCGGCGCGGGCGGCGTGCTGTGCAGCGCCTTTGCGAAAGCCATGGCTGCCTGCGGGGCAAAGGTAGCCCTGCTGGGGATCCGTGAAGACCGAGCGGCGGCATTTGCCGCCGAGATCGGCGAGTGTGCCATGGCCGTGCGCTGCAACTGCCTTGACCGTGCAGACATCGAAAATGCCCGCGACCTCATCCGAAATAAATGGGGGCAAGTCAACCTGCTGATCAACGGCGCGGGTGGCAACCGACCGGACGCCACCTGCGACAATGAGTATATGACCCCCGACCTGCAGGGGGCAAAGGACTTTTTCTCGCTGGATGAAGCGGCGCTGAAATTCGTTTTTGACATCAACATCACCTCCGCCCTTCTGGTCACGCAGGTGTTTGCACAAGACATGGTCAAGACCGGCGGCAACATCATCAACATCTCCAGCATGAACGCCTTTCGCCCGCTGACAAAGATCCCCGCATACAGCGCGGCCAAAGCGGGCGTCTCGAACCTGACGCAATGGCTGGCAGTCCATTTTGCCCCCTGCGGCGTGCGGTGCAACGCCATCGCGCCCGGCTTTTTTGCCACCGATCAGAACCGCGCCCTGCTGTTTGACGAAAACGGAGATCCTACCCCACGCACGGGCAAGATCCTTGCCGCCACCCCCATGAAGCGACTGGGAGAGGTAGATGACCTGTTGGGGTGCCTGCTGTGGCTTGCGGATGACCGTGCCAGCGGCTTTGTGACCGGAACGGTCATCCCGGTGGACGGCGGTTTCTCGGCCTATTCGGGCGTGTGAGCCCTCGCCATCAAAGCGCATATCCGCTCTGCAAAATAGCACCAAAACAAACCTTGTTCCGCAAAACCCCCTTCTGTTTTGCCTGCAAAGCAGACTTTTTCAAGCAGATGGTCTCCTGAAAGAGAATGTCCAAGGAGAATGTCCAAGAAATCGAAAATGGGCTGTTGCAAATGCGTTTTGCATTTGCAACAGCCCATTTTTGAGGTGGCACACCTCATTCACCTCTTGGCGGTCCCCCTTCCCCCACCGGGGAAGGCATTTAACAGTTGCCTTTGGATGGTCTTTGAAGCGTATGCGGCGTGCTGGTTTTGCCGACTCTGTTCGGCTTACCTGCCCACCATGTCGAGAAAATAGCGGTGCACAGACAGATCATCCCCCAATTCCGGGTGGAAGGCCGTGACCAACTGGCGCTTCTGCCGTGCGGCCACGATCTTACCGTCGATGGTGGCCAGCACCTCGGCATCCCCGGATACCTGCCCGATATAGGGCGCGCGGATGAAGGTCATGGGCACATCACCCACCCCCAAAAATGCGGCCCGGGTGTGAAAACTGCCAAGCTGTCTGCCATAGGCATTGCGCACGGCGACAATGTCCATGGTGGCGAGGTGCAGGCGGTCGTCATTTTCGATGCGCTTGGCCAGAAGGATCAGTCCGGCGCAGGTGCCAAACACGGGCAGACCCGCCTCAATGAGGGCTTTGATGGGGGCAAACAGACCAAGTTCGCGCAGAAGTTTACCCTGCACGGTGCTTTCTCCTCCGGGAATGATCAGCCCGTCAAAGGGCTGCTCCAGATCGGGCTTTTGACGGATCTGCAAAGTGGCAACACCCAGCCGGGACAGCATT
>CAMGGT010000144.1 GCA_946055715.1 uncultured Clostridia bacterium
TCGTAGGGGAGGATATCATCCTCCCGCCACTTCGTTGTTACTTTTGTCGCACGGTAGGAAAGGAGCGATGCCATTTGAGACAAATGGCATCGCTCCCCCCGCCTTTTCATGCAAGAATATCATTGTGTATATGATCCGATATCATGACGAAATCCAGAGCAGTTACACGCGAAAATCGGGTTTCGATCAAAAGAAATTGTACTTTCGCGCCTCACCGCAGGATTTCAATTTGACCAAATATTCGGGAGGAGCAAGCCCCTCCCCTACCGCGGAATTGGTTACTTCAAAAATGGGTGTGACATTAACCGAATATTCGGGAGGAGAAAACCCCTGCCTATCAGTTTATTTGCCGCGCCGAAGGGATTCCGGGGGCATTCATCAATACTCTTCACAAGAAGTTTTTGAGAGGGGGCGTGGGGGAGGGCCTTTTTTCAAAAAGGTCTCCCCCGCAACATCCTTCTCCACATACTGTCCCGCTCTTACACGCCGTAGTAGGTTTTCAGCCCTCTGTACAGTGCCTCTGCGAACAGCCCAGGCCGGTTGGCCATAAGCTCTGCGTCGCCGGGGTTGCTGACGAACCCCAACTCCATCAGCACCGCGGGCATGGTGGTTTTTCTCAACACATACAGCCCGGGACGCGCTTTGACCCCTCTGTCCTCCAGGCCTGTGGCACGCACCACGGAACTCACAAGGTCGGCGGCAATGTCGGCGGCCTTGGTGCCCAGGGCATACACCAGTCCCTCCACACCGGAGGGGGTGGGCGACACCGAGCCGTTGGTATGCAAACTCAAAAACAGGTCTGCCGGCCATGAATTGGCGGCATCGACCCTTTCCCGCAGGCTGCTGGCATTGGATGTGCCGATGTAGGTGTCCGGCGTCGGGCGGGAAAGACGCGCTTCAAAGGCGGGGTCACGCGACAGAAGCGTATACAGCCGCTGTCCGATCTCGTATACCAGGTCCTGCTCCCGATATCCGTTTCCCTCCGCCCCTGCATTTGGGCCGCTGGGATTATGCCCCTGGTCGATATATACTCGGATAGCCATGAATCGTCATTCCTTTTTGTCAATTGATGTCCTCCGCGCCCCAAAAAAGCGCGGGGGGCTCACTCTCAAAAATATGTAATCGCAGAAGGAAATGTGCATGAACGAATTGCGCCGGATCCTCAGTTTCACCCGCCGTGCGGTGGCGGACTATGACATGATACAGGCGGGCGACCGCGTGGCCGTGGGCATATCGGGCGGCAAAGACTCGCTGACCCTTTTGCTGGCGCTGGCCGAAATGCGCCGCTTTTACCCCGTGCCCTATGAGGTGGTGGGCATCACGGTGGACATGGGCTTCGCGGGGGTGGATTTTTCGGACATTGCCGCCCTGTGCGAACAACTCGGCGTGGCCTATCACCGCATCCCGACCGAGATCGCCCATGTCATCTTTGAGGTGAGGCAAGAGTCCAACCCCTGCTCGCTGTGCGCCAAAATGCGCCGCGGCGCGCTGCATTCGGCCGCAAAAGAACTGGGGTGCAACAAGATCGCACTCGGCCACCATTTTGACGACGCGGTGGAAACCTTTATGCTCAATCTCTTTCACGAGGGGCGGCTGGGGTGCTTCTCGCCCGTGACCTATCTCTCCCGCCGCGACCTGACCCTCATCCGGCCGCTGATCTACGCCAAAGAAAAGGATGTGCGCTATTTTGTCAGCCACACCACGCTGCCCATCCTTGCCTCTCCCTGCCCGGAAGACAAGCACACCGAGCGCGAGACCATGAAGGCATGGCTGGCCGCCAAAGAAAAAGAGCTGCCCGGCCTGCGCCACCGCATCTACATGGCCATGTGCAAAGGAGAGATCGACGGCTGGAAGGTCTGCGGCCGACTGCCGGAATAACCGCGTCTTTTGGGCCATTACATAAAAACCCCCGCCTTCTCGTGCGAAAAGGCGGGGGTTTTTGTCAGATTTTGCAGAAGAAGCACCCCACGCACCGCCCATATAGCGGAGCCGTGGGCGTTTTTTTCTGCAGTAGATCATTCTCTCGGGTAGGGAGTTTTGATATTCGTCACCCCCAGCAGATAGTCGGTGGAGACCCGAAAGTGCTTTGCGATGACGATCAAAAACAGAATGGTGAAACCGAAACGGCAAGCGTTCTGCCCGCAGGTCAGAACAGCTCGATCAGTTCTTTGGGGCTTTGGGTGAAGTCGTGGCAGCCGTCGGCTTCCACTGCCACCATGTCTTCAATGCGGCAGCCGTATTTGCCTTCAAGATAGATGCCGGGCTCCACCGTGACCACGTTGCCGCAGGCCAGAATCTGCCCTTTAGCCGCAGAGGAGAGGCGGGGCGCTTCGTGGATGAACAGCCCCACCGCGTGCCCCAGCCCGTGGCCGAAGCAACCCTTATAGCCACCCTCAGTTTCGATGATGTCGCGTGCGATCTTGTCCACCGCTGAGCCGTCCACGCCTGCCCGCACGGCGGCAATGCCCGCCTTCTGTGCGGAGAGGACCGTCCGGTACAGGCGTTTCATGTCGGCGTCGGCCGTGCCGATGACGACCGTGCGGGTCATGTCGGAGCAATAGCCCTCATACGCCGCGCCGTAATCCATGGTGAGAAAGCCCTTTTGCAGGGGAAGGTTGCGGGGTTTGCCGTGGGGGAGCGCGCTGGCAGCGCCGGAGACGGCAATGGTCTCAAACGCCAGCCCCGATGCGCCGTGATGGCGCATGAAAAATTCCAGTTCCAGTGCCACTTCGATCTCGGTCATGGTGGGGGTCATGGTTTTGAGGATGTGGGCAAAGGCCATGTCGGTGATGGACTGGGCCTTGGCCATCCATTCCAGCTCCTGCGGCTCTTTGACCTGCCGCACGACGGTCAGCATGTCACGCGCGGGCAGAAAACTGAAATCCGCATAGGTCTTTTGCAGGCGTTCAAATTCGTCGCAGGAAAGCGAGGCGGACTCATAGCCCACCGAGCGCACACCCGCTTCCTTCAGTTTTTCGGTGACGAAAGCGGCACGGGGCACGGGCATGACCACCTCAAAGGCGGGGTCTGCCTTGCTCTTTGCCTCTTCATAGTAGCGGAAATCCGTGATCATATAGGCACTTTCGGGCAGAATCAGAAGCATGCCGTCGGTAAAGGGATAGCCCAGCAGATAGCGTTGGTTCAGTTCATCTGTGACAAACAGGGCGTCCATGTCTGCCCGCTGCATGGCGGCGCGGACTTTTTGCAGTTTGCGGTTCATTTTTATGTCCTTTCATATACGGTTTTCATATAGGCGGCGTCGGCGGTTTGGGTGCCGGCCGATTCGGAGATGATGGTGGGGGAAAGGTGCCAGTCGGAGATGACCTGCATCAGCGGTTCGGGGTCGGGGCCCCAGGCGGTGTCTGCAAGGGTGACGTGGCGTTTTTCGCCCCCTGCGGTGTATTCTATGCGAGAAAAATGGCAATGCAGGTTCTGCGCGTGGCAGTCGCCCAGAACGGTGCCGATGCTGTCAAACACCCGCTTGTAGGCGTCCCCATCCGGGAAAACGCCCCCGCAGTCGCGGGCGTTGAGATGCCCGAAGTCCACCACGGGCGCAAGGCGGGATGTGTCCATGCGGCACAGTTCAATGACCTCATCCAGCGTGCCCAGCTGATTGACCTTACCCATGGTTTCAAGCCCGATCAGCACGCCGTTGTCCGGCAACTGTTCCAGCGCGCGGGCGACTGTGTCTGCCGCCAGCATCAGCGCGTCGCGGCGGGTCATTTTGGCGGTACTGCCGGTATGTACCACGATGATGCGCGCCCCCAGCAGTTCTGCCGCGGCCAGACTTTGGGCGATATAGTCGATGCTGTTCTGCCGTTTTTGCTCTTCTATGCTGGAAAGCGAAATGAAATAGGGCGCGTGAAAAGACATCTGCACCCCCAGTCGGGCTGCCTCCCGGCCGATGGCCACAAGCGTGTCCGGCGAGGCACCGATGCCCCGCCCTGCCTCATATTCATAGGCGTTGAGGCCGTGTTCGACGACCCATTGCGGGGCCATCAAGGTTTTGGAACGGTAGCGGGCGGCAAATGCCTCGCAGTTTCCGCCCGGGCCGAAATGC
>CAMGGT010000145.1 GCA_946055715.1 uncultured Clostridia bacterium
ATGCGCTCTTCAAACTCTGCGGGCGCATAGGTCTTGGGAAGTTCCTGTCTCATCTTGTTTTCCTTTCTTGTATGGTGGGCGCGTTGTTTTTACCGCTTTGGCGGCAGGGCAACGGCGGCCGAAAACTCTTTTTTGGGTGTGGGGCATGCGGGGGAGTGCAGGGAATCCCGGCAAATTGCCGGGTGCGGCCGTTCTCTTTGCCGCAAAGTCCGTGCGCAGGATGCGGTTGACGCTTTTCTATGCAAAGCCGCGCGCCGGGTGCTTTGCCAAAGCACATCGGCTTCTCAACTCTTCGTTTTGTTGCCGGGGCGACCGTTCTCATTGCCTTTTGCGCAGAAAAGCGCGGAAAAGACAGAAAGCACCGAAAACGCCCCGCGGCCAAAAGCCGCAGGGCGTTGAAAACGCGGTACCACCTGCTTTACACGCCGAAGGCGTGCCTCATTTGTGCGGGCTTCTACTCGGTTCCAAAAGAACGTTTCTTGCCCTCGCTCCGGGACGACCTTCCGCTTCTGGCCGCAAGGCTTGCATCCACCGCCTTTTTTCTGTGCCGGCCGGGAAAAGCGTACTCCTTCCCTTCATTGCAGATATGATTGTAACACAAAAATGCGCGTCTGTCAAGGCATTGGGGCCTCTTTTTGCACCATTTGCATGATCTGTTCGGTGCCCAGGCCGTATTTTTCGGCGATGTCGCGGGCATAGCTTTTGCCGTCGGGGCGGGCGCGCACCACGCGGAAAGAGCGCGTGCCGTCCTGCGTGACCTCCGCCACCATGGTGTCCATGCCCACGCCGCCGCTTGCAAGCGACTCGCGGCTGAGTGCTTCCACCTGCGCCGCCAGGTCGTGCAGGTGGGTGGAAAAGACGCATCTGCACCCCGCCCGGCCGAAGCCGCGCAGCACATCCGCCGCGATATAGGTGGCCTCGCATGCACCGGTGGAGGAAAGCGACTCGTCCAGCAGCAGCAGACTGTTGCCGGTCATCTGCTCAAACATCACCCGCAGGCGCGCACATTCCTCCCCCAGCCGCCCCTTGTCGATGGTGTCGTCCGCACCCTGGGGAAAGTGCAGCAGAATGCGGTCTGCGGGGCTGATCTCGCAGGCCTGTGCCGCCACGCGCAACCCCAGCTGTGCCATGGCCTGGCAAAGCCCCACCGCAACCGTATGCACGGACTTGCCGCCACGGTTGGGGCCTGTGATGACATAGATCTTTGTCTTGTCGTCAAAGGCAAAGTCGTTTGCCACCATGGGGGTATCCGAGCGCAACGCCACATCCGGGTTGTACAGCCCGCGGGCGCAGAGGACTTTTTCTTCCATGGGACGGATGGCGGGGCGGACAAGTGCGCCGCCCTTGGCTTCGATGGCCTTTTCCAGCCCGGCCGCACGGCTGACAAATTCGATCTCGGGCAGCATGCGCAACAAAAAGTCCGTATTTTCCAGCACATACTCGCCCACAATGGCGCGCCAGCCGCGTACCGAGGAGCGGAACACCTCTTCCAGCGCCCCCAGAAAGGCACCGCACAGCGCCTCGCGGCGGTTCTCTGACTGCCCCTTTCCCGAAAGAGGTGTGAGGGCGGCGATGCAGGTCATGGCGTCACGGCGGAAACTCATGCGCAGGATCTTGTCCAGGGCGGTGCCGGGATGGAAGCGTTCCGAGTTGACGGAGATCACCCCCGCCGTCTCCGGCCGAAGTTGGGCGTCCAGGTTGACCCCCACGGTGACGGAACGCACCTCGTGCATGCGCGCCACAAGCTTTGAGAGGTCTTCGTTGAGGTTTTTATAGTAGTCGCTCTCCACCAGTTCCCGTACAAATTGCCACAGACGGAGAAAGGCCTCGCTTTCCAATTTGTCGCAAACGGGCGAAAACCCCCGGTAGACAGTGTCGATCATCGAGACATACAACTCGATCTCGGTGATGCTGTACAGGTACGATCCGCCCGAATCCTCCGGCTCTGCCGCGCCCAGCTTGCGCAGTTCGGTAATGTCGCACAGCACCGGCAACAGGGCCGAGAGGGTCTGCTCCAGTTCCGGCAAACGGTTCAGGTCAGAAAACATCTGCTGGCGAAACAGGATCACCTCGGGGTCGCGGGTAAAACAGGCAGAAAGGGAACTGTTTTTCAGCCCCATCATGCGCGAAAGGCCCAGCTCCCGACAGGCATCGTCATCCATGACGGGGACCGTCTGCGCCTCGGCCGCACGCCGTGCGGCCTCGCTCGGGTAGAGCAAACTGATGAAAGTCGTGTCCATTTTTCCTCACTTGCCACATGGCGGGTGCTTTTCCCGCCGCTTTTTTTCATCTATAGTATAGCATATCTTTTCTGCTGTGGTAAAGAGAATTTGCAAAAATGTCACAAAGGGTGAAAATTGCGTATAATTTTGGGCAAAGAATTGATTTTGAATGCAGAATGAGGTACAATAAGTGAGAAATCAAACAGCAAAGGAAAACAGTATGCGCAAGACCAAGATCGTATGCACCCTCGGCCCTGCCAGCACATCGGAAAAAGAACTGGAGGCCATGCTGCGCGCCGGCATGAATGTGGCGCGCCTCAACTTTTCTCACGGAGACCACGAAACCCACAAAACCTGGATCGAGACATTCCGCCGCGTGCGTGACCGCCTGCACCTTCCGGCCGCCGTTATGCTGGATACCAAAGGCCCCGAGATCCGCATCCGCGACTTTGACAACGAAAGCCACAGCATCGAACTGCGGGAGGGGGACCGCTTCACCCTTACCACCCGCGATCTGCCCGGCACAAACGAGCAGGTCTCCATCACCTACCCCGACCTGCCCGCAAAGCTGGCCCCCGGCAACCGCATCCTCATTGACGACGGCCGCATTCAGCTGACGGTAGAGTCCACCACCGAAACGGACATTCACACGGTGGTCTCATTCGGCGGCACACTGCGGCGGCAGAAGAGCGTCAATGTGCCCTATGTCAAGCTTGACATGCCCTTTTTAAGCGACCGCGACAAAGACGATCTGCGCTTTGGCGTGGAGATGGATGTGGACTTTGTGTCTGCCTCCTTTGTGCGCTGTAAAGAGGATGTCATCGAACTGCGCAAATACCTGGACTATTACGGCGGGCACGCCATCAAGATCATCGCCAAGATTGAAAACAGCGAAGGCGTGGACAACTTTGACGAGATTCTGGCCAACTGTGACGGCATCATGGTCGCCCGTGGCGACATGGGTGTGGAAATCGCCTTCGAGCGTCTGCCCGGCATCCAGAAGCGGTTTATCCGCAAGTGTTACAGCGCGGGCAAGGTGGTCATCACCGCCACCCAGATGCTGGAGTCGATGATCCACGCCGTCACCCCCACCCGTGCCGAGATCACAGACGTGGCCAATGCTGTCTTTGACGGCACCTCCGCCGTGATGCTCTCGGGAGAGACGGCCATGGGCGACCACCCCGCGCTGGTCGTGCGCACCATGGCCAAGATCGCCGAGCAGGCAGAGGCAGACGCGCTGGACATGGATGTGTACAGAAACATGGCGCACACCAGAGACGAGGCAGACACCACCAACGCCATCTGCGATGCCGCCTGCACCACCGCCGCCGACATCGGCGCCAAAGCCCTGATCGCCGTGACCAAGTCCGGCACCACCGCCCGCCGCATGTCCAAGTTCCGCCCCCGCCAGACCATTGTGGCGGCCACGCCGGAGATCAAGAGTTATCACCAGCTGGCGCTTTCCTGGGGGGTGTTTCCGGTTCTGGCGCGCGACCAGTACGACACAGATGCGCTCTTCCGCCATGCCATCGACTGCGCCAAGCAGATCGATGCTGTCAAACGCGGCGACACGGTGGTCATCTCTGCCGGCGTGCCGCTGAACATCGAGGGCATGACCAACCTGCTGAAGGTGCAGACCGTCAAATAAAGGGCCGTGGCGTCCGATGCTTCTCCACCGGAGATATTATCTCATCCACCGCTTCACGGTCCCCCAAGGTGCAACCGCGCCCTGCGGCGGGCTGCACAGTGATATTCGCCTTCGGCGAGTGATGTTTTCCGCAAGCGGAAAGTGATGCGCCTTCGGCGT
>CAMGGT010000146.1 GCA_946055715.1 uncultured Clostridia bacterium
GGTGCAGATCCGCTTCAGCTACAATGTCTCCCGCTCGGTCTTCTGCGAGGCGCTGACCCCGAACTTCAATATGTTCAGCGCAACGGAGCAGATCAAGGCCGAGGTGGCGCGGCTGATTTCGGCCGATCTGCCCTTTGAGCGCGTGACCTGCTCGGAAGAAGACGCCAAGCAGATCTATCGGCAGGAAGGGTATGAAGACAAGATCGAAATGCTGGGCTATCGACCCGAAAACACGGTGCATCTCTATAAATGCGGCGACTACTACAACTATATGCACTCCTACATGGTGGCCTCCACCGGGTGTCTCAGCCGGTATACCATCGTCCCCTACAGCCCGGGGCTGATCATCCAGTACCCCCGCTATGAACTGGGGGCAAACATCCCGGAATTTGTGGAAGAAAGCACCTACGGCAAGGTACTGCAAAAGACCTATCAATGGGCCAAAAAAGCCAACCTTCAGACGGTGGCAGACATCAACCACCATGTGGAGCAGGGGCGTGTGCTGGACCTGGTGCAACTCTGCGAGGCCAAGCACAGCAACATGCTGGCAGAGCTTGGCGAGAACATCGAAAAAGAGATCGACAGCATCCGCCTCGTCTGCATCGCCGGCCCAAGCTCCAGCGGCAAGACCACCTTCTGCAACCGCCTGCGGGTAGAGCTGCTCTCCCGCGGCATCAACCCGGTGATGATCTCCATGGATGACTACTATCTTGAAAAGGAACAGATCGCCCGCATCCAGAAAAAGCCCGTCACTGACCTTGACCTGGAACACATCAACTGCTTGGATATTGAGCAGTTCAACCGGGATATGTTTGCCCTGATCAACCATGAGGAGGTCACTCTGCCGCTGTTCAACTTCCGCACCGGCAAGCGGGAGCGCGGCCGTACCATCCGTGTGGACGCCCGCAGTCCCATCATCATCGAGGGCATCCATGCGCTCAACGAAAAGCTGACCGTCTCCATCCCCAAACACCAGAAATACAAGATCTACATCGCCCCGCAGGCACAGGTGAACATCGACAACCACTCTCCCCTCAACATCACCGACCTGCGCCTCATCCGCCGTATCATCCGCGACATGAAGTTCCGCAACAGCCCCGCGGCCACCACCATCGGCATGTGGCAGTCTGTGCGCGACGGCGAATTCAAATGGATCTACCCCAACCAGGAAGGGGCAGACTATGTCTTCAACTCCTTCTTGGGCTATGAGCTGTGCGTCATGCGCACAGAGGCGCTCCCCGCCCTGCAGAAGATCTCGCCCAACGACCCGCAATACCTGGTGGCGCACCGCCTCATCAACTATCTCAAATACTTCCGCCCCATCGAAGATGAGTCCATCATCCCCTGCAACTCCCTGATGCGGGAATTCATCGGCGGCAGTTGCTTTGATGTGTAACCGCCTTTTTGAAAAAAGGGTGATTGAAGGCAGGAAGCCGTGCCGAAGCGACTTACTCCGGGTCGGCATTTGTGGACAGAATCCGGCCGTCGGAGGAGAGCCGCACCCCCTCATGCAAGAGCAAGCGGGCTTTGGTGCCCAGGCCGCCGGCATACCCTGTCAGGCATCCGTCTGTCCCCACCACGCGGTGGCAGGGGATGATGACCGAAAGGGGATTGTGCCCGACGGCACTCCCAACGGCGCGGGCAGAGGGGCAGGCACCGCCGCACACGGCCGCCATCTGTCGGGCAAGCTGCCCATAGGTGACGGTCTGCCCATAGGGTATTTGACACAGCAGTTGCCAGACCGCCTGACGGAAGGGCGTGCCGCGCGGGGCAAGCGGCAGGGCAAACGGGCTGGGGCTCTTCCCGGCAAAATAGTCATCTAACCACTGTTTTGCCTGTGTCAGCAGAGGGGTTTCGCTGTTTTTGACCTCGTTTGGGTCAAATCCGGCCATATAATACCGTTGCCCTTCCAACCATGCGCCCACAAGCCCCTCGCCCTCTTGGGCAAGCAGGATGCGGCCGACGGGGGTAGCGGCGGATGAAATAAAGACCATTCGTCCTCTCCTTTTGCGCTCTTTCTCTTTTTGCTTTTTTCTCTTCCCGTTCTTTTTGCGGTATTGACAAAAACAGGGCTGTTGCAAATGCATCGTTGTGCGCATTGCAACAGCCCCGGCTTTTCAGGTCAGAATACCGCCGCCCAGCACCATGTCTCCGTCATAGAGTACGGCGGCCTGTCCCGGCGTGATGGCCCGCTGTGGCTCGTCAAAGAGGATGGAGACAGCCGTCTCCCCATGGGGGGTGACCTCCGCCCACTGCTCCCGCTGGCGATAGCGGATCTTGACCTTACAGCGGAAGGGGGATGCGGGCGCCTCGCCCGCGATCCAGTTGACATCCGTCGCCTGCGCCTCGCGCGCAAACAGCATCTCTTCCGGCCCCAGCACCACGGTGTTTGTCTCGGGGCAGATGCGACACACATACAGTTTTTCGGACGAAGAGATGCCCAGCCCCTTGTGCTGGCCGATGGTATAGCGAATGATGCCGCGGTGGGTGCCCAGCACACGGCCCTCTTTGTCCACAAACTGCCCGGGGGGCGTGGGCTTGCCGGTGTGCAGTTCGATGACGCGCGCATAGTCGCCGTCCGGCACGAAGCAGATGTCCTGGCTGTCGGGCTTGTCTGCGTTGATCAGGTCGCCGTCAAGGGCGATTCTGCGCGTGTCTGTCTTGCAAAGTTCCCCCAGGGGAAACAGTGTGCGCGCGAGCTGGCTTTGGGTCATGGCATACAGCACATAGCTCTGGTCTTTTGTGTCGTCGGCCGCTTTGCGCAACTGATATTTTCCGTCCGAGATGGTGATGCGTGCATAGTGGCCGGTGGCAATGTGGTCACAGCCGAGAATGTCTGCCCGGTCAAACAGCTTGTCGAACTTCATATAGCGGTTGCATTCGATGCAGGGGTTGGGCGTGCGGCCGCAAAGGTAACAGCCCACGAAGTTGCCGATGACTTTCTCGCGGAATTCATCCGCAAAATTGAACACATAATAGGGCATCCCAAGGCGGCAGGCCACGCTCCGCGCGTCCTCCACATCGTCAAGCGAACAGCAGGTGTGCGCGCGGGAGATGCCGGCGTCCTCATTGTCATACAGCTTCATGGTGCAGCCGACACATTCGTGCCCTGCCTCACACAGCAACTTGGCGGCCACGCTGGAATCCACACCGCCGCTCATTGCCACAAGAATTTTCATAGATGCTTCCTATCGGTCATCGGCCAACGGGCGCGACCTCTCCTTCTTCATATTCTGATTTTGCACATTTGTCTGCGCCCCGCCGACAAACCGATGCCGACCGCGCGCTTCGCTTCCGAGGCGCCCGACCGCCTGCCGATCTGATGAAGCGAGCGGCGCTTGCTTGTCCGTAACACCTGCTCTTTTGCCGCCCTTTTGAGGGAGAGGATCAGCAGAATGATGCCCGCACCCACAAGCATATGTCCGATGCCGGCAATGCCGGAGATCGCGGCGGATGCCCCCTTTGAAAGCGGGCTGCCAAGCACCTCGGCGATGCCTCTGACCACCATCATCACGGCGGTGAGAGACACACCCGCGTTGTATATCGGCATAAAGATGCGGAACAGTTTGATTTTGGTCAGATCTCTGTGCGCCGCAAAGAGCGAAATCACCATAAACATCAGCATCCCCAGCAAAAACAGGTGGGTATGTACCTTTCCGAGAGCGGTGACGCCCCCAAACCCCTGCATTTTGGTGAACTCACGGTAAAAGACTCCGCCCACCATGGCGGCGATCGCGTAGATCAATGAGATATTGAGGTATTTTTTCATCGTCTTTTCTTCCTTTTTCGTCTTTTCTCCGTGCCGGGAGCGAAAGCGGCGGACAGTCGACGCGCCCACCGCCGGCGTATCGTTCGCCCATACATTCTCATTTTATCCCCGCCCGCGCCATTTGTCAATACGGGGGGCGGTTTTCTTTGCGCTGCCTGTCCCCGAGGTGGCAAACAGAGGCACACTCGGCCGGTCTCGGGTCCACCATAGAGAAAGGGTTACGATAAGTATGCAAAATTGAAAGCGGATTAATTAAG
>CAMGGT010000147.1 GCA_946055715.1 uncultured Clostridia bacterium
ACAGACACGCCGCGCACACACTGTGTGCGCGGTTTTTATATCGTTTTTCTGCGCCGGCACATGAAGATACATCGTATATTGTATCACAACTGTTTTCTTCTGTCAATCCAAAACCGACGATTCGGCAAACAGCCACCACAACTGTCCGCAACGATCCAAACGAGAAGGGCAGCCGTCTCTGTTATTTGCCCTTTCAGGCGACTCTCCGGTGCCTGTTTTGCATCCGAACATTCCCTGTCGCTGTGGCCGGGGGCGAAAAGACCGGTATTTAAGAGGATTTTTTTGCAATGTAGAGTGGGGATGATTGACAATTTCAAGTTTTTTGTTATAATGATAGGGAGGAGAATTGTCTATGAAAATCATCGGACTGTGCGGCGGCAGTGCCGCCGGCAAGGGCACCGTCGCCGATATGCTGCGCCGACACGGTGTGCCCGTATTGGACACAGACGCACTCTATCACGAAATGATCGCAGCGCCCTCCCCCTGCGCGCAGGAGATCATCGACGCCTTCGGAAAAAAGATACAGAACGGGCAGGGCGGTGTGGACAGGCAGGCCCTTTCACGCTTGGTTTTTGCACCCGAAAACAGGGATATGCTATTGCGTCTGAATGAGATCTCCCATCGCCATATTCTCAAAGAATGCAAAAAATGGGAAGAAAAATCAAGGCAGGATGGCTGCGACACGATATGCTATGATGCGCCGCTCCTCTTTGAATCCGGCCTTGACAAGCGATGCGACTGCACCGTCGCCGTTTTGGCTGACGATGACCTGCGCATCAACCGCATTGTCAAAAGAGACGGCATTACCCGGGATGCCGCGCACCGACGGTTGCAGGCACAGCCCCCGCAACAGACCCTGCGCGACCGCGCCACCTACTGCATCGAAAACAACGGTGACACGGCCGCCCTTGCAGCCGAAGTCACCCGCGTGATAAAGCAGATCCGCAAAATCATAAGTGACAATACACACCAAGGAGATATATGATGACAAACGAACAACTGCAAATGAAAAAGAAACATGTGCTCGAAAGCAGCGATACATCTTACATACAGGATGTATTCGCCTACGCGGAGGGCTACAAAGCATTTCTGGATGCCGCCAAAACCGAGCGCGAGGCCGTGAATGTCGGCGTGGACATGGCCAAAAAGAACGGCTATGTCGAATACCGCCTGGGGGACGCCATCCGTCGCGGCGGCAAATACTACTTCAACAACCGCGGCAAAAACCTCTTTTTGTTCCGCATCGGCACCGCGCCGCTCGACGAGGTCGGCCTGCGCATCATGGCCGCCCACATCGATTCTCCCCGCATTGACATCAAGCAGAATCCGCTGTATGAAGACAGCGGCATGTGCTTCCTTAAGACCCACTACTACGGCGGCATCAAAAAGTACCAGTGGCCCACACTGCCGCTGGCTCTGCACGGCGTAGTGGTCTTAAAGGACGGGACGACAAAGCAAGTCTGCATCGGCGAGGATGAGAACGACCCCATTTTCTATATCAACGACCTGTTGCCGCATCTGGGGCAGGATCAGTCGGCAAAACCGCTCGGATCTGCGATCGCCGGCGAGTCTCTCAACATTTTTGTGGGCGGTATCCCCTACATGGCAGAGGAGGGGGACGACCGCATCAAAATGAACGTCCTGCATCTCCTCAACGAAAAATACGGGATGATCGAAGCGGACTTCCTGTCTGCCGAGCTTTCTGCCGTGCCCGCCTTCAAGGCGCGGGATGTCGGCTTTGACCGCCTGTTCATCGGCGCTTACGGCCACGACGACCGCGTGTGCGCCTACCCCGAAATGACCGCCCTCTTTGCCTCCACCGACACGGTCAACTCCTCGCTTGTCATCCTGGCAGACAAAGAAGAAACCGGCAGCGACGGCAACACCGGCATGAGTGCCGATGTGATGCTGGACCTCATTGACGAGATCAGTCACGCCCTCGGCGTGTCTGCCGCTCGCGTGCGTGCGGCCTCCAAATGCCTGTCTGCCGATGTGACTGCCGCCTATGACCCCAACTTTTCCGAAGTGTATGAGAAGCGCAACAGTGCCTTCGTTTCCCACGGTACCGCCATCTGCAAGTTTACCGGTTCAAGGGGAAAATCCGGCACAAATGATGCCTCTGCCGAATTTATGGGCTATGTGCGCGGCGTGTTTGACCGTGCTGGCGTGGCCTGGCAGACCTGTGAGTTGGGAAAGGTGGACCAGGGCGGCGGTGGCACCGTTGCCAAGTTCATCTCCAAGCACAACATTGACACCATCGATGTGGGCGTACCCGTCATTTCGATGCATGCACCCTATGAGATGGTCTCCAAAGTCGACGTCTACGAGACGCATCGCGCCCTGTTGGCCTTCATCGATGCCTGATCCATGCTGGATAAGCTTGAAGCAGCGGAGGCACGATTGCTTGCGTTGGAAGACCGACTGCGATCCCCGGACATCTTTTCGCGCCCCGAGGAGATGAAGTCACTTCTGGCGCAGAAAAAGGAACTGGAGCCCGTCATCCTCCAATACCGCCTGTACCGCGGCATCCTCGACCAGATCAGCGAAGCGGAGCAGCTGTTGGCAGACCCCTCGCTTGACCCGGAACTGCGCCTGCTTGCAGAAGAGGAAGTTAGCCAGAAGAACGAAGAAGCCGCCGCCGCATACGAGACCCTGCGTCGCCTCCTGATCGGAAAAGACCCCAACGACGACAGAAGCGTCATCATGGAGATCCGCGCCGGAACGGGCGGGGAAGAAGCAGCGCTGTTTGCCGCCGACCTTTTTCGCATGTATAAAATGTACGGCGAGCGCAAGGGCTTTTCCATCGAGCCGTTTACCGTAAACGACACCGAACTCGGTGGCTATAAAGAGATCTGCTTTTCGGTGGAGGGCGTGGGGGCTTATGCGCGTCTGAAGTTTGAAAGCGGCGTTCACCGCGTCCAGCGCGTACCGAAAACAGAGTCGCAGGGGCGCATTCAGACTTCGGCCGTCTCGGTGGCCGTTCTGCCGGAGGCGGAAGAGATCGAGGTAGACATCAAGCCCTCGGACATCCGCATGGAATCCTGCAAGAGCAGCGGAGCCGGCGGCCAGCACATCAACAAAACCGAATCTGCCGTCCGCATCACCCACCTGCCCACCGGCATTGTTGTGGAATGCCAGGAGGAAAGAAGCCAGTATAAAAACCGCGACAAGGCCATGAAGCTGCTGCGCTCCAAGCTATACGGCATCAAAGCAGACGAACAGACCGCCGCCATTGCCGACACACGCAGGACCCAGATCGGTTCCGGCGACCGAAGCGAAAAGATCCGCACCTATAACTTCCCGCAAAGTCGCGTCACCGACCATCGAATCGGCCTGACGCTGTATGCACTGCGGGGCTTTATGGATGGAGACATGGACGAGCTGATCGACGCGCTTGCGGCGGCAGACATGGCGCAAAAACTCAAAGGACAGTAACATGAATACAAAGATCGCCACCGTCACCGACGGTGTATGTCCGGAAGACCGCGCCGCCATTTTACAGGCGGCGCGCATTGTGCGCGACGGGGGACTGGTTGCCTTTCCCACCGAAACCGTGTATGGCCTGGGGGCAGACGGCACCAAAGAGCAAGCCGCGGAAGCCATCTACCGCGCAAAAGGCCGCCCCTCCGACAACCCGCTGATCCTGCATGTTGCACAGCCGGCAGATGCGGCAAAATATGCCTACACCTGCCCATTGTTTGATCGTCTGGCAGACCGGTTTATGCCCGGGCCGCTCACTGTCATCCTTCCTGTGCGCTCTACCGTACCCAAAACTGTGACGGCAGGGCTTGACACAGTGGCCAGCAGGTGCCCCGCACATCCCGTTGCTCACGCCCTGATCTCCGCCGCAGACACTGCGATCGCCGCCCCGTCTGCCAATCTTTCGGGCAGTCCGTCTCCCACCTGCGCAAAGTATGTCATCTCTGACCTTGCGGGCAGGGTAGACATGATACTCGACGGCGGTACCTGCGAGATCGAGCTGAAATCCACCAACCTCAAGATCCTCTCCACCAC
>CAMGGT010000148.1 GCA_946055715.1 uncultured Clostridia bacterium
GGGACCTTCCCCGCGGCGGACGGCGGAAGCCACAGGTCGATCTTCTGCTTGGCAATAAAGTCAAAAATACTCTTGAAGGTCTGCCGTACCTCCGCGCGCCGCTTTTCACTGCCGGCCGCGGTGGTTGCCTCAAACGGACTGTCCAGCCATACATCTCCGCAATGCAGGATGCGCACGGTGTTCTTTTTGACGGTGGATGTCATTTGTCATCTCCTTCTGACCTCTCTGCGCCGGGCGCGGCGAGGTCGGGCTGTATTGGTATGATGGCCTGCGCCCGGCGCGGCAGTCCTGCTTTCTCTGTCCTGCGCTGCTTCGGCACACAAATAGGTGGTCGGTCGGGCGTGGGGCAAGCGCTGTCCGGGCGGCGGTCTTGCCGGCCGCGTGTCGCGGGCTGTCTCTTTGAGCCGAAACAAAGGGGCAAGCCGAACCCGCCGGGGGAGAAGTGCGCGCCATGGGCGCATTGCCGATTCTTTCACCTTCTATTATACACCACCACTGTCCGGTATGCAAGCGCAAAAAATGAAAACATGCGCCGACACGGGGAAGCGGGCAGATGACCGGCATACAGTCCGGGTGGCGGGCAGACGGCGCAAAAAAACGGCTCTGCCCTGCTTTTTTTACAAAAAAACACACTTTTCGCCCTTGCATCCTATCTGCAAAAAAGATATAATGGAGGAGAAAAGACATAAAACCGACCGGCAGACCGGAAAGGAGACTGGACCATGCTGAAAATGACGGTGCGCAACACGGGCAAGCTGATCCGCGAATATGCCCGCACGGACAAGGTGCGCCTTGGCCGCTTCTTTACCAAGCGGGACACCGCCGCCATGATGGCGGACATGATCGCCCTGCCGACAACTTCCGTCGTGCGGGTGCTGGACCCGGGCGCGGGAACGGGTATTCTCTCCGCGGCGGTGGTGGAACGGCTGTGCAAAAGCGGCACCTGCTCTGAGATCCGCCTTGTCTGCTATGAAAACGATGCCCGTTATCTGCCTCGCCTCAAGGATAATCTGGAGCGCCTGCGCCGCCGTTGCCGCCGCTTTTATAAGGTGCGGCTGGCGGCAAGCGTGGCGGAAGAGAACTTTGTGCTGGCCGGCAGAGAGTCCTATATGATCTCGCTTATGGCAAAGGATGCCCCCGCTTACGACATCGTCATCATGAATCCCCCCTCTGCGTTGCTCCCCCCCGACAGCCCGGAGGCCATGTGCGTGCCGGATCTGTTTTCGGGCTCGGTGGATCTGTGCTATCTGTTTCTGGCCATGGCAGAGTCTGCCCTTGCACCGGGCGGGCAATTGGTTGCGCTGTTGCCCACCGTGTTTGCCACCTCTCCCCAGCTTTCCAAACTGCGAAATTTCCTGTTTTCGCAAAATACCCCCACCCATTTGCACCTGTTTACCACAGGTAAGCCGGCGAAGCCGCTGAAAAAGAACATGGTGCTTTGTCTGCGCCACACCCCGCCTGCCAAAACCGATGCGCTGTATATGTCCTCCTCTTCCGACGGCGGCACGCCCGAAAAGACCTGCCGGCTGGAGCCGCTTTCCGTCTCCTTTGTGGTGCGTGGCTCCGACAGCTCGTTGCTGTTGATGTATGACCCGGCAGAACTGCAGGTGTTTTTATACATGTCGTCACTGAAAAACTCTTTTTCCAAAATGCACCTGCACATGCACACAGGCCTGACGCTGGTTTCGCGCTATCGCAACTGCCTGTATGATGCGCCCGCGCGCGGGCTGGTGCCGCTGCTCTATCCGGCGGCGCTGACAGAGGGGCGCGTGCAGTTCCCCGTGACCGAAAAGGGTACCCGCACGCCGTTGGGCGGGCAGTATCTGCTGCCGGCCATCCCCTCCCTGATGCAGAAGAACCGCAACATGCTGCTCATCAAGCGCGTGCCCGCAAAGTCCGACAACCGCAAGCTGGTCTGCGGGGTCTATCTGGCCTCACAGATGATCCCCTACAAGATGATCTCCACCCACAATAAGCTCAATTACATCGACCGCGACGGGGAGGAGATGGACGCTTCGCTTTTGTTTGGCCTGCATTGCTTTCTCTCATCCGGCGTGTGCGACCTGTACATACGCATCCTCTCCAAGTCTGCGCAGGTCAACGCAAAGGAACTCTCTGACCTGCCTCTGCCGGAATCGGATGTGTTGCGCCGCCTGGGCAGTCGGCTGATCGCCGCCCGTGTCTATACGCCCGAGTATTGCGACAAAGTGCTGCGCGAGATCCTGCATATTTCGGTCAAACGGTAAATAACGGACGGAAAAACAAATAAAAAAGAAATTACATATAAAATAGTCTAAAAATGCAATTTGCCTCTTGCATTTTTCGCCAAAGCATGATAAAATAGCAATGTCAGAACCCTACGGCACAAATCGTGCCTTCTCATTTTACAAAGGAGCCGCCTCCCGGAAGGGGAGGCACCGTGGATATGAATGTCGTAAGCATTATCATTCAAATCGTTCTGTTGGTCGTGGGCGTCGCCCTCGTTCTCGCCGTTATGTTCCAGAAGGGCAAAGGTGGCCTTTCCAACACCATTGCGGGTGGCCGCAACGACTCTTTTATGGACCGCGACAAGAGCGTCGATACCAACAGTCTTCTCAATAAGTTCACCATCATCGGCAGCATCGTGTTTGTGGTGCTGGTCATCGTTGTGTATGTCATCCAGCCCGACTATGCCAACACGACCTACGCCGTCAACGACACATGGAAAGAGATCTCCGAGTTTGCCTCTTCCCTCGGCTGAGTTTCTCTGCCCGTCAAAAAGGCCGTTGCCCCGCTGTTTGCGGGCAACGGCCTTTTTAAGTTCCGCCGCGCCAAAAATCCTATGAGGCCTGCCGGGTCTGCCGCCGTGCGTCTGCCTGCGGCCGAGGGGTCGCAGAACGCCCGGTTTCTGCACATTTTTCCCACGCTCGTTTCACTTTTCACGCGCACCTATTCACTGTTGTCTTTCAAGCGTCCGATCTCCCTTTGCGCATGGCAGTATCACGCCTGAGTTTATCCGACCGCCTTTCGTACAAGATCCCGCTCAAACGGAATAATTGTATGGGTGATCATGCACACTATCAAAAAGGAATCGGATGATTATGAAAGAATTTGAAAATTGCCCCAACCGCACCCGGCGCTTTGCCGCCTTCGGAACCTATGCCGTCGAGCGGTTGAAAAACGCGCGGGTGTTTGCGGTGCTTCTGGGGGCGTTTATCCTCTGTGCGCTTGCAAGCTGCGGCTGCGTTGCTGTGCAGGATCAGATCCGCAATATGTTCATGGCCTTGCTGTGCGCGGTGCTGGTGTTGCCTGTGGGACTGGGACCGGAATACCTTTTGCATATGCGGATGCCCACCGCTGTCACGGTGATGCTGCTGGTGTTGGCCGCAGGCGGTATTCTGCTGGGCCCATGCTTTGACTTCTACTTTCTCATCCCGTCCTGGGATGATTTTCTGCATACGCTCTCCGGCTTTCTCTTTTCCTGCTTCGGGTGCGCCGTCATGTGCGCGGTCGTGCAGCCCAAAGACGGCAAACGCTTTGCCTTCTGCGTGGTCATGGGCATGATGGCCTGCCTTGCGGTGCTTTTGCTGTGGGAGATGGTGGAGTATGCCGGCACCGCATTCCTGGCGGTGGACATGCAGGAGGACTGCCTGATACATGACTTTCACTCGTTTTTCCTCGCCGGTACCCACAGCCATGTGGTGGAGGTGGACAACATCACCAAAACCGTCATTTACTATGGCAACGGACAGGTGCTGGAGCTGGATGGCTACCTTGATCTCGGCCTCATCGACACCTTAAACGACCTGCTGGTGGGGGTGATCGGCGCAGTTGTTTTTGGGGTGTCCATGGCTTTCGACCGCCTCTCAAAAGGCAGACTGCACAGATGGCTGCTGCCCACCTTCCGCACCTCGGCCGACGCGCAGGAGCCAACGCAGGACGCATAAAGCCGTTATATTTTTTGTCGGGGGGGCGCCTTTTTAAAAAGGACCCCCCCCCCCCCCCC
>CAMGGT010000149.1 GCA_946055715.1 uncultured Clostridia bacterium
ATGCCGCATACACAGTCGCCGGGGCAACCGCAATAAGGCACATGCCCACAAGCAAGACACAAAAAATCGTAAAAACAGACAACAGGAGTATAAAAATGAAATTCTGCACAACGCGCACCCCCAAAAAAGCCGCTTTTTCTCCCATGGAGGTCATCATAAAGGGGATGGCACCGGACGGCGGCCTGTTTATGCCGGAAAGCATCCCCGTGCTTTCTCAAACGGAGTTGAACGACTTTATCAAACTCCCCTATCCCAAGCTGGCGGCAGAGATCCTGCACAAGTATTTTGACTGCTTTTCCATGGCGGAGCTGACAGCCGATGCCGAGGCGGCCTATGGATTTGAAAACTTCCCCACCGTGCCGCTTGACCTGTGCGTGGTGGAACCGCGCCTGTTCATGCTGGAACTCTGGCACGGCCCCACCTGCGCCTTCAAAGACATGGCGTTGCAGATGATGCCGCGCATGCTCTCCCGTGCGCTGAGCAAACAGCGCAAGAAGCGGCTGGCATTGGTGGCGGCCGCCACCTCCGGCGACACGGGCAAGGCGGCGATGGAGGGCTTTCGCGATGTGCCCGGCACCAAGATCAAGGTCTACTATCCCCACAACGGCGTCAGCCCCATTCAGCGCCTGCAAATGGCCACACAGGCGGGAGAAAATGTGTCTGTTTCTGCCATCAGAGGCAACTTTGACGATGCGCAAAGCGCGGTGAAAGAGATGTTCGCCCGCAAAGACGTGCAGAAGATGCTGGCGCGCGGCAATGCCTTTCTCACTTCGGCCAATTCCATCAACTTTGCGCGTCTTGCCCCGCAGATCGTCTACTATGTATACGCCTATGTGCGCATGCTCCGCAGTCATGCCATCACCATGGGCGAGACGGTGGATGTGGTGGTGCCCTCCGGCAACTTCGGCAATGTGCTTTCTGCCTATTTTGCCAAGCGCATGGGGGTTCCGTTCGGCCGCCTGATCGTCGCCTCCAACAAGAACCGTGTGCTGGCAGACTTCTTCCGAACCGGCGTCTATGACTGCAACCGCGCCTTCTATCACACCACTTCCCCCTCCATGGACATTCTGCGTTCCAGCAATCTGGAGCGCCTGCTCTATCTGGTGGCCGGCCCCGAGCGCACGGCCCGGTGGATGAAGGACCTGGCGCAGACCGGCCGCTTCTGCGTATCGGCCGATGTGCTTTCCCGCCTGCAGGCAGAATTCTGCGGCATCTGGGTGGACGAGCCGGAGGTGGCAGACACCATCCGCCGCACCTTCCGCGAGGACGGGTATCTCATCGACACCCACACCGCCGTCGGGGTGGCTGCCTTCCGCCAATACAGCGAGAGGCCACAGGCCTCCCGCCGCATTCTGGTGGCCTCCACCGCCTCTCCCTTCAAGTTCCCGCGGGATGTGCTGACCGCCATTCTGGGCGACGCGCCGCAGGACGATTTTGAGGCGGCGCAGACGCTTGCGGCCATCAGCGGACGCCCCATTCCTCGTGCTTTGCGCGACCTGCGGGAGCGTCCCGTACGCTTCACAAACGTGGTCGATCGGGAAGAGATGGCAGACGACCTGGCGGATTATCTGCGCGACTGATCAGTCGATGTCCTTGGGTTTGAAAGTGGCGCAGACGGTCTCGCTGCCGGTCTGTGCATAGTGAGGACCGACATTGATCTCGCCCGCGGTGCAACAATTTTGGCTGTCGTGATGCACGCAGTTGCTGACGTCGCAGGTCACGCCCTTGATGTGTTTGACATTGCAGCCGCATTCATTCTTGTTTTCGTTGTGCATAAAAAATTCCTTTCCCGGTCATATAAGACCAACAGAAGTATGCCCTGCGGGGCCTTCCATTATTCCCGAAGAACGGAGCGATCATGTCACTGTTTGCAATTGCGGATCTTCATCTCTCCACCTCCGAGCAGACCGACAAGTCCATGGAGGTGTTCGGCCCGCGCTGGGCAGACTATACCAACCGCCTGCGCAGTGCGTGGCAGGCACTGGTCGAACCGACAGACACGGTGGTGCTGGGCGGAGATATTTCCTGGGCGCTGACGCTACAAGAAGCGGGGGCAGATCTTCACTTCATTCATGATCTGCCGGGGCAAAAGATCCTGCTGAAAGGCAACCACGATTTCTGGTGGCCGACTTCTGCCAAACTCAATGCCTATAAAGAAAAAGAGGGACTTTCTTCTCTCTCTTTTCTCTTTAACTCTGCCTTTGTCTGCGAGGGCGCCGGCATCTGCGGCACGCGGGGCTGGTTTCACGACCCGACGGCAGACGGCGCAAAAGAGGCCAACGCCGACTATGAGCGGGTGGTGGCACGCGAAGCGGGCCGCCTGCGGCTCAGTCTGGAAGCAGGTCGGGCGCTTTCGGACGGGGGCGCGCGGGAGTTGATCGTCTTTTTGCACTTTCCTGTCCGATGGGGCAATGCCGAATGCGAGCCGATGCTAAAAGTACTCAAAGCGTATGATGTCAGGCGTTGCTACTTCGGCCACATTCACGGTGCATCTCCCACCCGTTTTGAACTTGACGGCATCGAAATGACGCTGATCTCGGCAGATGCGCTCTCCTTCATCCCCAAACACATTCCCCTCGCCTGACGGTTGAGGGGGAGCGGTTGCGGCATTTTACCCATTTTTGGGACAAATCACCCCCACAATGCAAGGATTTTGGCGCATGGGGTTGACTTCCCGCTTTTCTTATTGTATAATATTATCTTGGTTTGGAATATTATTAATTATGCTTTCGAGCAAGTCGGAGGAAAAAACACATGACCCTGATGAAAAAGGAACAAAAGCAAGACAAACGCTGGGAGCTGCAATTCTCCATTCCCCGCGAAGAGTTTGACAAGGCCGTGGACGAGGTGGCAAAAGAAGAGCTGCCCAAATTCAACATCCCCGGTTTCAGACGCGGAAAAGCCCCGCGTGCCATCGTGGAAAAAATGTACGGCAAGGGCGTCTTCTTTGAAAAGGCACTGAACGCCGTTCTGCCCGATGCCTATGACAGCGCCATCGCCGAGGCAGAGCTGGAAGTGGTCGGCCGCCCCGAATTTGACATTGTGTCTATGGAAGGCGACCCGGTCATCAGCGCTGTGGTATATGTGAAGCCCGATGTCAAGATCGAGGGCTATTTCGGCATTGAAGCTGAAAAGACCGTGGCAGAGCCGACGGACGATGAGGTGAACGCCGAAGTGGACCGCATGCGCGAGCGCAACGCCCGCAATGTGGAGATCACCGACCGCCCCGCACAGAACGATGACATTGTGAACATCGACTATAAGGGTGAGATCGACGGCGTGGCCTTTGACGGCGGTACCGCCGAAGGGCATGACCTCAAGCTGGGCAGCGGATCGTTTATCCCCGGCTTTGAAGAGCAGGTCGTGGGGCACAGCATCGGCGATGCGTTTGATGTGAATGTATCCTTCCCCGAAGATTACCACGCAAAAGAACTGGCCGGAAAACCCGCCGTCTTTCATGTGAAGCTGCACAAGATCACCGTGCGGGAACTGCCCGAGGCGGATGACGAATTTGCAAAAGATGTCTCTGAATTTGATACGCTGGATGCATATAAGGACTCCGTCAAGTCAAAAATCCGTGAAAGAAACGAGAAGGCGGCCGACAGTGCTTTTGAAACCAAGCTTTGCGAAGCCCTGATCGAAAAGCTGGAGGCAGACATCCCCGAACCGATGTTTGTGGCCGAAACGGAAAACTATGTGCGCGACTATGACAACCGTCTGCGCATGCAGGGCATGGACCTGAACACCTACTTCAAGTATACGGGTCTGAATCTCGATTCTCTGCGCGCACAGCTTCGCCCCCAGGCCGAAAAGCAGGTCAAGGTGCGTCTGGCGTTGGAGAAGATCGCCGCGCTGGAGAATGTGACCGTCTCGGATGAAGAGATCGAAGCAGAATACCAGCGCATCAGCGATGCCTACCAGGTTCCCATGGAACAGGTAAAGGGCATGGTCAAGCAAGAGGACATCAAGGCCGACCTT
>CAMGGT010000150.1 GCA_946055715.1 uncultured Clostridia bacterium
CGGCAGAGCCGACAATTCCGAAGACTTTGCATTTGCTGATTTTTTCGGCTGAGATGCGCGCAAGCGCGAACCCTTTTTACCTGATACGGATAATACCGTCGTAGGCAGCATTTTCGTCGGGAGACATACGTCCTCCACTCGGATCCGGCCCAACGGAGATTTTCCGTGCGGCTGAATTTTTTTATTTTGGGAGGCGTTCATGAAAACACGCTCAAACACCGCCAAACTGGTGGAATGTGCGCTGCTGATCGCAGTCGGCACGGTTCTCAGTCTGGCCAAAATCGCAGAGTTGCCGTATGGCGGCTCTGTCACACTCGCATCCATGCTTCCGGTCATCATTATCTCCTACCGTCACGGATTGGGTTGGGGGATGGGCTCCGGCGTTGCATTTGCGGTCGTGCAGCAACTGCTGGGACTGAAAAATCTGTCCTATGTGACCACCTGGCAATCGATTCTTGCCGTGATCTTCCTTGATTACATCTTTGCTTTTGCCGTCTGCGGACTTGGCGGTCTTTTCCGCAAGCAACTGAAAGCGCAAAGCGTGGCGTTGGCGTGCGGTTCGCTGTTTGTATCGATCTTGCGCTATTTCTGCCATGTGATTTCCGGTGCAACGGTCTGGGCGGGCATCTCGATCCCCACCAAGGCAGCACTGGGCTATTCTCTGGTCTATAACGCCACCTACATGATTCCCGAAACCATTGTTTTGGTGCTGGTTGCCTACTACATCGGTTCGATGATCGACTTTACCAAGGATGTGCCCGTCAGAATGAAGCGCGACATCGGCAACCAAACGGCAGATATGCTCTCGATTCTTTCGGGGCTTGTCGGAGTGGCGGCACTGATTACGGATGTGGCGTTGATCTTTGCTCACATGCAGGATCCCGAAAGCGGGGAATTCAACATTCAGTTGCTCAAACCCGAAGTATTTGCCGACAGCTTCTGGATGGTGGTGACGATCGTGACCGCCGTCGCGGTCGTGGCAGTGGCCGCAATGCTTGTCGCGCGTCATTTTATCCTTCAGAAAAAGAACACGGAAGAAGAATAATTCGGCTCTCTTGCTTTGCAAAAGCAAAATGATCGCTTTTGCGGGCAATGCCGCAACACATGATGTCAAGCGGCGGAAAACGCAACCTGTTTTCCGCCGCTTGCTTTATGTCAAAACCACAGTTTTGATCTGATGCAACAGGCGTTCTTTGTGGTGATGGCCGTTGCTTTGCCCTTCGACTTGCGCTGAAGCTCCTTTATTCTTTGCCTGTTTGGGCGCAAAGAAGACGCCGTTGCCGCCGCTCTGCCGGGCATTTGACAGAAAAGGCGTTTTGGGGTATACTATTCAAAAAATTACGAATATCTGCTTGCCCCTCGCGTCGACTGCGGCGTGGCGGGCGATCTGCCCTATTCGTCTGCCATCTTTGCCATCCATATTTGTGCCGAATTTTTGAGAGGTGTGTATGAAATGCTGTTATCTGTTTGGCGCGGGAAGCGACTTTCCCCCGCCGCGCCGCCCCGGGGAGGGGGATGTGGTGATTGCCGTGGACGGAGGGCTGGCCGCCTGCCGACGGGCGGGGCTGACCCCTTTGCTGGCGGTGGGGGACTTTGACTCGCTGGGTGAGCCGCCCCGTGACTGCCCCACCCTGCCCCTGCCCGTGCAAAAGGACGACACCGATATGCGGGTGGCCGCCCTGGAGGGTCTGCGGCAGGGGTGCGACACCTTCTTTATCTGCGGCGGCACAGGCGGGCGCCCCGACCACACGGTGGCCAACCTCCAACTGATGCACGAACTGGCGCAAAAGGGCGCGTTGCCCTTTCTGTGCGGCGAGGGATATCTCTCCTCCGTCATCGCGGGCGGCAGACTGTCTTTTTCCCGCCGGATGCGGGGGACGATCTCGGTCTTTTGCCTTTCGGGAAAAGCCGGGGGCGTGACCCTGTCCGGTCTGCTGTATCCGCTTTCGGATGCCACCCTCACCTACGACCGGCCGCTGGGGGTCAGCAACGCCTTCACCGGCAGAGCCGCCACCGTGACCGTTGAAGACGGCTGCCTGCTGGTCATGTGGGAGCGCCTGTGCAACGAACTGCCCCGCTTTTTTCCGCCGGAGGGAGAGGCGGCAGGCAAAAGCCAAAACGGGTGACGGCACAACATATTACTTCCACAGAAATATGCAGGGCGATGTTGTGGGTATCTACAATATAAGCGGCACCCGCGTGGGTACTTTTGTCTATGACGCTTTCGCAGGAAACGGATCGGCTTCGGTCCGTTTCCTCTTTTTTGTCCGTTTTTTGCCCGTATTTCCATGGGGTTTTTCGGTTTTCGACCGATTTTTCCTGTTTCGTTTGCTTTTTGGCCCTGTCATTATTTCTGTTTTGGAGCGTTTCGCCGCGTTTCTTCCGCTTTTTGCTGCTTCCGGTTTTTGTTATGATCGTCGGGTGGTATTTACCTGCACGATCGTCTGTCATGTCCCGTTCATGAATTGTCTATTGAAATCAACGAAAGAATATGGTATTATGAACATACTACAAATATGAGCATCCCACAGACAATGTGCAAAACACCCGCGCATCCTCTGCCGGAGGGCATCCGGCCATGCTCATTTTTTTCTGCGCGGTGCTTCCGCGCGCCGGTTGGCCTTACCCAAAAGTTTCCGGGAGGGACAGTCGGCTCCGCCTGCTCTTTTTGCCCCATCATGTATGACCCGGAGGTATGATCGATATGCGATTGATTGACTGCAAACGCCTGCAGTTCGGAATACTGTCGGCGCTTCTTCTGGCACTGCTTCTGTTTGGGGCGGCCTGCGGCCCCGACCCGCTTCCCTCCGCAACGGACGGCAGCGCGTCCGGCGGCAGCACCTCTTCTTCCTCTGCCACGTTGCCCCTTCCGACGGACTATGCGGGGCTGGTCATCAACGAGGTGCTTTCCAACAACGAGACGGCGCACGCCGCGCCGGACGGTGAGTATTGGGATGTCATCGAGCTTTACAACGGCACCGACAAGGACATGTCGCTTGCGGGGGTGGGTCTGTCTGACGACAGCCGCAACCCGTTTGCCTATCGCTTCCCGGAGGGAGCAGTGATCCCGGCGGAAGGCCATGTGCTGGTATACGCTGCGGGCAAAGGCGCCGTCACGGGTGCGCCCTACAACGCCCCTTTCAAGCTCTCTTCTCCGGGAGAAACACTGTACCTTTCGCAGCCGGACGGGCGAACCATCGACCAGACGGAGATCCCCGCCCTTTCGGCCGACACGGCCTATGGCAGGCGGTCGGACGGCGATGCCGTCATGGCCTATCTGACCCCGACCCCCGGCACTGCCAACGGCGGCATTCAAAAGCTCAGCATCCGCTCTGTCTCCTTCTCGCATGACAGCGGTTTTTATGACGATGCCTTCTATCTGTCTGCCGATATTCCCGCGGGGTATTCACTCTACTACACCACCGATGCCTCTCTGCCCGACACGGCAAACCGGCTGTATACCGCCCCTCTCTTCATCACTGACATCTCCGACATGCCCGACACCATCTCCCCCATTGTCGTCACCCCCACCGAGGCGGGCATGTACTTTCCCACCGAGCCGAGCGACAAAGCCACCGTGTTGCGCTTTGTGCTGTGCGACGAAGAGGGGCATGTCTCGGATGTCAAGACCCTGTCCTTCTTTGTGGGGTTTGGCGAAAAAGACGGCTATGAGAACCTGTCGGTCATCTCGCTCGTCTCAGACCCCGACAACCTTTTTGACGAGCAGACAGGCATCTTTGTCAATGGCAACTGGAACAACCGCGGCGACCAGTGGGAACGCCCCGCCACCCTCTCCTTCTTTGACGAAGCGGGCAACTATGTCTTCTCGCAGGACTGCGGCATACGCATCCACGGGTCTTCCACCCGCGAATTCCAGCAAAAGAGTCTGTCGGTATATGCCCGCGAACAG
>CAMGGT010000151.1 GCA_946055715.1 uncultured Clostridia bacterium
GCTCCTTTATGCCGGAAAGCAGGTCGGTGACGCATTTGCGCCCCCGCGAGTCAGAGACGGCGCAGAGGTAGCCGCGCGGCTTGTTCATCAGGATGTAGACGGGCTTGGACGAGCCGGGCGAGACACGCTGTCCCTTCCAGGTCACGGTGTCTTTTTGGGGGTCTACCTTTGTGCCGAGGGTGGCGGGGTGCCCGTTGACGGACACATTGCCGCGGGCGATCTCCTCCTCTGCCGCACGGCGGGAGAGGAGACCCGCGTCTGAAAAGAATTTTTGCAGTCTGATTTTTTCGGTCATTTCTATCTTTTCCTCACATTTATTGTTCTCTCACACAGAAGCGGCGCGGCGGCAATCTGCTCGCCCCCCGCATAAAAACGAATCTCTCCCACCGTCTCGCCCGCCTGTACGGGGGCAATTAAAGGATATTTCACATCACATTCCACCCGTACTTTTTCCGTGCGGCGCAGCACACGGTAAACATCCTCACCGCACAAAAGGCGCACAGGCAGACCGTCTCCGCCCAGCACTTCCACTTCCGAGACGGCCTCGTCTTTTTGGGCCAGCTGGCGATTTTCCAAAAGGGAAAAACCAAGGTCAAACAGTCTTTTGTGGTCGTTCCAGTCGTCGGGGGCGGAAAGTGTCACCGAGATCAGCTCCACGCCGTCCCGCTCGGCCGCGCCCACCAGACACCGCCCGCATTTTTTGGTGAACCCGGTTTTGATGCCGCAGGCACCGTCATAGAGATGCAGGAGCTTATTGTGGTTGGTCACCACCCGTGTGCCGCCCTCGGGGGCGGGCATTTTGACGGCACGCAGACCCACGATCTCTCGGAACATATCGTTCTGCATGGCGGCGGCCGAGAGCCGTGCCAGGTCGCGCGCGGTGGTGTAGTGTTCTTTGCCGTCCAGTCCGTGCGGATTCTCAAAATGGGTATGGTCCGCACCCAGACGCGCGGCGGTTTGGTTCATCAGTTCGGCAAAGCCGGCAATGCTCCCTGCCGTTTCCAGCGCCAGCACCTCCGCCGCATCGTTGGCACTGCGGAGCATCAGTCCCTCAAGCAACTGGCGCACCGTCAGCTGTTCCCCTGCCTGCAAATAGAGGGAGGAGCCCTCCACGCCGCAGGCCTCGGCAGGCACCGTCACCACGCGATCGGGAGGAAGATGCTCCAACACGACCAGGGCGGTGACGATTTTGGTGGTGCTGGCCATGGGCAGACACTCGTCTGCATTTTTGGCCAAAAGAAACTCGCCCGTCTGCGGGGCATACAGCACCGCCGCACGCGCGGAAAGCGAAACGGAGCCGCCGGCGGAAGGTGCGGCGGTGGCGGTCTTTTTGTGCCCCGCCTGTGCGGAAATGGGGCAGAGGGCAAGGCACAGCAGGGCCAAAGCCACATTTTTTACATACTTTTTCATGCCCTTATTGTTTGCGCGGGCATGACATTTATGCGTGTGACGCCTTTGCGAAAAAGTGGCATGAATGTCACTTTTGTCCTTATTTCTGCTCTTCTAAAAGTAGCGGCATACAAAACTGCCACTCTTCTTTTTTTGAAAAAAAGAGGGGGTAGAAAGGGTTTTTAAGTTTTTTGGTTGTCTTTGGGGGCAAATACATGTTTGATGCGTTGCAGAATGTCGGGGCTTTGCTCAATCAGCGAAGCCACCTGCCCCACGGTGTCTTTTTCTTCGGGGTCTTTTACGGGCAACAGGCGATAGCTGCCGTCGCCGGAGATCATCAGAAAGGCAATGGGCGTGATGTTCATGCCTGTGCCGCCCCCCGCGCCAAAGCGCGATGCGGCCGCCTCTTTTTTGCCGGGCGCGCCAAGTCCACCGGTTGCCAGCCCCATGGACACGCGCGAAACCGGGATCACGGTCAGCCCGCCGGGGGCATATATGGGTTGGCCGACCACCGTTTCGGCGTCGGCCATAGAACGGATCTTGTCCAGAGAAAGGGACAGGATCTCGCCGAAGTCTTGCTCAGCCATGCGCACACCTCCTCACACACATACGGGTTCCGCTTTGCGCCACACAAAGTCGCGGACGCGCTGTCGGCAAAGCAGCCGCACAAGGCACACGAGCAACTGCGAGCCGCGAAAGCTGATCTCCGCGTCCAGCACCGCACGCAAGCCGGGGTGCAGAAAATCCGGTGTCAGCCGACAGTCCCGCGCCTGTACGTGGGGAAAGAGGCGGGTCAGTGCCGCCCATGCGCCTGTCACGGCGGTATGAACCGCCCAGACCGCACCGGCGGTGCGGTCGGCCTCTCTGCATCCCACCGTCAGAGCGCAGGTGTGTACACAAAGAGAAAGGGAGGAAAGGTGCTTGCGCAAAAATCCGGGCAAACGCCACAACAGATGCCGCAGGTATGAGAGTTCCGAAAGGGAAAGGCGTTTTTTGGGTATGGGTCTGCGCGCGCGGTTGGGTGCTTTTTTGGTCCCGGCGGGCTTTTTGGGCTTTTGACTTGGCGGATATACCAACAGCGAAAAGCAGGCAAACGAAAGCCGCACTGTCAGCCGCCGTCTGTACACCAGCCGGACCTTCACATCCGAAAACAGCAGAACGGCCGCCAGAGCGGCAACCCCCGTGCCCATTGTCCACCACATACGCATCCCTTTCCGCGGTTGTCCGCCGTTGTTATGTAAAGGGGATGCCGCGGGCAGGTTGCACCATACAAGGCACAAGCACAAATCGGGGCAAATGTACCGTCACGGCTTGCCCACGGGGGATCGCACCGCAGGATAATGCCGTTGCGGATCGGCTGTGCGGCAGAAACGCGGCCTATGTCACAGCATGATTTCGTCAGTTTCCGACGATTCTTCTTCAAAGTTTGTGGGGGCATCGGCAAAGCCGCCCTCCGTCGCCTCTTCTGCAAAGTCGTCTTCCGGCAGGTCATACGGCTCTTCGGCCGAAAGGTCGATGATGCCGTCTTCACGCGCGGGTGCCGCAGGGCGCATGACGGGCGCATCCGACAGCGACACATTGATCTGTCCGTCCGGCGTTCCGTCGGCTGTTGGCAGGTCACTTTCGGTCGCTCTGTCGGCCGCTTCCGTCCCGCTTGCGGCAGTGCTGCAGGCAGACCCCATGGTGTCTTCTTCCGCGCCGTCGGTTGTCTCCGCTTCGCTGTCGGCTTCATTTTCGGGTATGCTGCCGGCGGATGCCGTGTTACCTTCGGCCGCGGCTTCGTCGCCCGTCATATCGTCAATGGAGATCTGGCCCGGCTCGTCCTGCTCCTGTGCCATTCTCTGCTCGATGGTGGAAAAGACCTTTCCGATCTCCTCGTTTTCGATGCCCGGCAGGTCGGCCAGGGAAGAGAGGCCGAAGCAGCGCAGAAAATTCTTGGTGGTGCCATACAGCATGGGGCGCCCGGGGGCATCCATACGCCCTCTGATCTCGATCAGTTCACGCTCCAGCAGGTTGGTGACGGCATAGCTGCTGTCCACACCTCTCACCGCGTCTACATAGGCGCGGGTCACCGGCTGGTGATAGGCCACGATGGCCAGCGTTTCGATGGAGGAGGTAGACAGGGTCCCGCTCTTGCGGATGCCCAGGGCAAAACGGATGTAGGAGATGTACTGCTCTTTGGTGCAGAGCTGGCAGGCATCGTCATAAAGCACCATCATCACGCCGCGGGGCAGACTGCCGCCGTTGTAGCGTTTGGCGTATTTGCGGGCGATCTCGCGCATCTGAGAGGCAGAGATGTCAAAGGTTTGCGCCAGTTTTTCGTAGGAGACGGGGTGCCCGGCCGCAAAGAGTATGGCTTCCAGCGCCTCTTCATGGTTGACGGGGCCGTCTGCCTGTGGGCGCTCGGCCGGGGGGGCCTCCTGCGCGGTGGCCGCCGGGGCGGACTGTTCCGCCGCCGTGTCAGGCGTTGCCTGCGGTTCCGTCGGGGTCTTCTTGTTCGTCTTGGTCGTC
>CAMGGT010000152.1 GCA_946055715.1 uncultured Clostridia bacterium
GCATCAATGCGCCACAAATGGCGGCAGACATATTGTAATGCCGGATTTTTTTGCCGCTTGTTCATGCCCAAATCTGTTTCTTTGACAAAAACCCCCTCTTGTGAGGCCAGCTTGATGAGGTGATGCCGCGTCTCACGCAGTTCTGCCGTGCAGAGGTGCTGCTCCGGCTCCGGTGGCATGCAGAGGGTTATCGTCAGGTCTGTGTCGCGCAACAGAGAGCGCAGCACTTCATATTGCTGTGGGGTATAACTGTTGAAGCTGTCGACCCATATATGTGTGCCGCGGAGAGGGTGCGTCGCAGACAGCAGTTCCGCCAGTCGGTCGAGGTCTGTCTCTTCATCCGTGAATGTTTCCGTCAGGGTATCACGATAGAAGGCGGAGATCAGCGCCAGATCGGAGAGCCGCCCCCGCAGATGCTCGTCCTCGGTGCGTCTGGCCCCCCCTTCAAGGTGGGCGGGGGAGAGGAGTGCCAGATGAAGAGAGCGCATGTACCGCAAGGCACGGTTGATCTGCCCGGCGTCATACCGCTCGCATTTCACCGAAAGATAGGGGGCCAGACTGCGCAGGGTCTTGTGCATGAGCAATGCCTTGGTATCCGGGGTGGCATAGGGCAGGGCAAGACCGCCTTCACGGCGGAAGACGGTGTTGGCCAACCGTGTAAAGTTGGTCACCTCAAAGCAGAGCGCGGCGCTCGGAGGCAGCAGTTCTGCCGCGGCGGTTTCGGCGCTCACCGTCTCCTGCTCCGGCACCAGCAACAGGCAGGACTCGCCGTGCGCCGTCGCGGCCTTGATCTCGTCCAGACAAAAGGAGGAGCGGCCGCTTCCCACATCCCCCAGAATCAGGTGCAGCATCACTGTCCCTCCTCTCGAATCAGCGCATAGCCCCGCCCGCGCGCAGAACGCAGACGGGTGTGGCCGTCGGTCTCCAGCTTGCGGCGCAGATAATGGATATAAACGTTCACCACGCCCTCTTCCCCCTCGCCGTTCCACACCGTGCGGTGCAGGTATTCGCGGGAGAGAAAGGCACCGTTGGCTTCGTACAGCAGGCAAAACAGGCGAAATTCGCAGTCCGACAGCGGAATTTCCCGCCCCGCAAGCAAAACCGAGCGGTGCGCCGGGCAGGGCACGGGGCATTCGGTCACATCGTCTGCTGTCAGTCCCAGCAATGCCCGCAGCCGTGCCGGACGGAAGGGGCGTTCCACCCACAGTGCAACGCCCTCGGGGCGTTCGCGCCCCCAGCCACAGCACAAAACAATGCCGTTTGTGTCGGTCGGGGCGGCACAGGTGTCCAGATCTGCCACATAGGCGTCTGCCTGCGGCAATGCCCCTTCTCCGTCCCATATAAAAACGCCGGGCACATGGTCGGCCAGTTCCAGTTGCACGAACCGGGCAAACGGCAGGTCGCGTGACAGTATACAGACGGAGAGCATGGCATGTCCTTTCCCGCGGCAGGGCCGCGTTGTATTTTGTATTCTATTTTATATCTTTGTACTTGTAAGAGCGTGTCCGCCCGCCCGACAAGCGGGCTTTGCCGTCACCCGTCTAATTTATTAGAAAATAACAGACAATATAAATATAGCACACACCCAATTGCCTGTCAACAGCAATATATGCAATCTTTCATGTCAATTTATGCAATGGTTTCGGTGAGACATTTGCTATATAATAGAGGTTGAAATCAGCGGTGTATCACACCAAAAAGGAGTTTGTAGTATGACCGATATGGAGCAGAAAATATATGATATGGGCATCCTGCCCGTCATCAAGATCAGCGACCCCGCCACCGCCCTGCCGCTGGCAAAAGCCCTGTGTGACGGCGGTCTGCCCGCGGCGGAGATCACCTTCCGCACCTCCTGTGCGGCAGAGGCGATTGCCGCCATCACAAAGGCATATCCCGACATGCTGGTGGGCGCGGGCACCGTTCTGACCACCGCGCAGGTGGATGCCGCCGTGGCGGCGGGTGCCTCGTTCATCGTCAGCCCCGGCTTCAATCCCAAAGTGGTGGCCTATTGCCGCGAGCGCGACATCACCATCATCCCCGGCTGTTCTTCCCCTTCGGACATCGAGGCCGCAATTGAGCTTGGTCTGCAAACCGTCAAATTCTTCCCCGCAGAGGCGGCGGGCGGTCTGCCCATGCTCAAAGCCATGAGTGCCCCCTACGGGCAGATGCGGTTCATGCCCACCGGCGGCATCAATCCCGACAACCTGCTCTCCTACCTGAAGTTTGACAAGATCATTGCCTGCGGCGGCAGTTTTATGGTCAAAGAAGACCTCATCAAGGCCGGCAACTTTGACGCCATCCGCGACCTGACCCGCGGTGCCGTCAAGACCATGCTGGGGCTGGAGTTCCTGCATGTCGGCATCAATTCCGACAATGCAGAAGAAGCCGCGCGCGGTGCCAAAATGGTCGAGACGCTGTTCGGCCTGCCTCTGACAGAGGGCAACAAGAGCATTTTTGCCGGCGCGGAGTTTGAGTTTATGAAGCAGAAAGGCCCCGGCAAGATGGGGCACATCGCCATCCGCACCAATTTCTGCGACCGTGCCATGGCCTACTTCAAACGCTGTGGCATTGCATTTGACGAATCCAGCGTGACCTACTTCGACAACGGAAAACCCAAATTTGTCTATTTCAAGGATGAGATCTGCGGCTTTGCCTTCCATCTGATTCAGAAATAACGGTTTTTGCCACAGTTGACCTGCTTCGGTTTCTCAATGCGTCAGATTTCCCCGATCCGGCTTTCGCCTGCTTTTGCAAGCCGGCCGGGCAGTACACAAGGGGAGCGTTTCGAATGCAAAATTGCATTTGAAACGCTCCCTTTTTTACGCCATGTGGCTTGTGCGTGGTCATCATGAGAAAAAGCGGAAGACCGACATACGGTCTTCCGCTTTCCGGCTGTGCAGAACAGCCAAATTGCGCCAATCAGGCCTCTTCGGCCTTGACGGGCTTTGTCATGTCAACGATGGTCTCGCCCTTGTAGAATCCGCAGTTGGCGCAGATGCGATGGGGAAGATTATAGGTGCCGCACTTGGGACACTTGGCCAGTGCGGGGGTCTCCAGCTTCCAGGTGCTGGATCTTCTCTTGTCTCTGCGGGCTTTGGATACTTTTTTCTTCGGTACTGCCATGGTTGTTTACCTCCTCACACAGAAAGACCTTTCGGCCCTCGTCTCATCAATTTTGATTATTATTTTCTTTTTCATTCAGTTCGTCCAACAGGGCTTTCAGCGGTGCCAGGCGCGGATCCGGCTCCGGCTTGCAGTGGCACGGACCTTGGTTGAGATCCTGTCCGCAAATGGGACACAGACCCTTGCAGTCCTGCCGGCAGAGCACCTTCGCAGGGAACTCCATATACAGCAAGTCGAGCAGTTGCCCATCCATGTCCAGGAAGCCGTTTTCGATGACAAAATAGTCATCCAACTTGTCCTCATCCATGCCGACGGCGTCGGCGGCGGTTGTCAAAGTCTTTTCCAGTGTCAGGGAGAAACTGTCGCTGACATCGGCCAGACAACGGGCACAGGGGGCGATATAATCTGCAGACAGGGTCAGCGTCATGTGGATATAACCGGCGTCGTTCTGAACAGTCCCTTTCACGCAGAGTGGCGCGGGAAAGCGAACTCCCCAAAGTCGACCGGGTGCCCCGGCAGACAAGTCCGGCGGCGTCAGCGTATAGGCAAACGGAACGGTGGTTACCGCCCCGGCCAGCATTTCCCGCAGGTCAAGTTTCACAGCAGAGCCTCCACATCTATCATCGACCCATAATCGTACTTATTCATTATACAAACAATTCCTCCGAATGTCAAGTGTTTATCAAACTTTTTTGCAAAACTGAAAGTGAAAGTAAATTCTCAAAGTAACTTCCACAGTAGAAATTACGGTGGAAGTTAGT
>CAMGGT010000153.1 GCA_946055715.1 uncultured Clostridia bacterium
GCAGGTATTTCATTTGCCGACAGCGGCCCATTTCACTCGCCGAAGGCGAATTTCACTGTGCAACCCGCCGCAGGGCGCGGTTGCACCCTTCGGTTGCACCCCGCATCGCCCCGTTACGCTTCTTCCGCCGCCCGGGAAAGCAGATGTTCCAACTGCCGCGCCGCCGCGCCGAGGGGCTGGTCTCTGCGCTTGATCATGCAGACCCGTCGGGTGGGGAGCGGCTCTTCCAGGTCAATGACCGAGACGCCCTCTGCCCCCGTCAGAAACGCCTCCGGCACAAAGCCCACCCCCAGGTCTGCCGCCACCATGGGCAGTATCTGGTCAGCGGTGGCTGTCTCTATATCCGGGGCATACAGAAGCCCCCGGTCGGCAAAAAAGCCCGAATAGTGTTCAAAGGATTTTGTCTGTGCGCCAAGCGACACCAGCGGATAGGAGAGCAGTTCCGCAAAGGATACCTTGCGCCCCAGAAGCTCCGCAAACGCGCGGCTGCACACCGCCACCTCCGAAAACTGCCGGATGGGGCGCTCGACCAGCGTGGCCGCGTGCACCGTGGGGGTGGTCACGACCGCAATGTCTGCCGCCGCACCCCGCAGAGCTGCGATCGCCTGTGGCGTGGAATGGTTGCTGATCTTCAGCCGTATACCCGGATAAAGACGGCGGTATTGCCGCAGCACCGGCAACAGCACACACCGAAGCGCCACTTCGCTTGCCGCCACGCACACCGTTCCGCTCTCCAGATCGCGGCTCTCCCGCAGTTCTGCCTCGCCTGCCTCAATATGTCCAAAGGCCGCACGCACATGGGCATACAGCCGCTCTCCCTCCGGTGTCAGCCGCATGCCCCGGTTGGAACGCAGAAACAGGGGACAGCCCAGCTCGCTTTCCAAGGCCTTAATGGCTCTGGTCAGGTTGGGTTGGTTGCTGTACAGGCATTTTGCCGCCTTAGACAGATTGCCGCATTGTGCCACATAGTAAAAGACCCGATAGTGATCATAGCTGATGTTCATCTTGTTCCCTTCCCGTTGCTTTTCCGTTTGTAATTCATTTTTGACATATCAAACATATCAAACAAGCATTTTACACATGATGATATTTGTATTATAATGCGGTCATGGTTCGTCTGTCAAGTGCGAGGGAACGGTCGTTTTGCTCCCCGCCCTATGACCGTAGCCGACCGCGAAGACTCCATCGGACGAAAGGACATGATGCATGAACAAGGATCTCACAAAAGGCAAGCCATCTTCGGTGCTTTTTCGCTTTTGCCTGCCCCTTTTGGGGAGCGTTTTGTTTCAACAGCTATACAACATAGCCGACAGTTTGGTAGCCGGCAAATTCATCGGTGATGATGCGCTGGCAGCGGTGGGGAACAGTTATGAGATCACCCTTATTTTCATCGCCTTTGCCTTCGGCTGTAACATCGGCTGCTCGGTCATGGCGGCAAACCTGTTTGGTGCCGGCCGGCGCGGAGAGCTGAAAACGGCGGTGGCCACCGCCATGACGGCAACCGCTGCGGTGTGCCTTGTGCTGATGGCCTTCGGTTTTGCGGGGGGCGGCGCCCTGCTTCGCCTCATACGCACGCCGGAGAGCATTTTTGCCGACTCAAAACGCTATCTGTACATCTACATTCTCGGCCTGCCCTTTATGTTTCTGTATCAGGTGTCTACCGGGGTCTTTTCTGCCCTGGGCGATTCCAGAACGCCCTTTCTCTTTTTGGCCGGTTCTTCTCTTTCCAACATTGCGTTGGACATGCTGTTCGTTGCCGTCTTTGGCATGGGGGTGGAAGGGGTCGCATGGGCGACCTTCCTGTGCCAGGGCGTCAGCTGTGGGCTGGCGCTGGCGGTGGTTCTGCGACGGCTGAACGGTTTTGTCGCAGGCCAGAAGACCGCATTGTTTTCCCGCATTTACCTGCGGCGCTTTGCGACGGTGGCGGTGCCCAGCATTCTGCAGCAAAGCTTCATTTCGGTGGGCAACATCGTCATTCAGGGGGTCATCAACGGTTTCGGCACAGCGGTCATTGCCGGATACAGTGCCGCCGTCAAACTCAACAATATGGTGATCACCTCGCTTACCGCAGTGGGCAACGGCATCTCCAGTTATACGGCACAGAACATCGGCGCCGAGGCCTTCGACCGTGTAAAAGGCGGCTTCCGCGCTGCCCTGCGACTGGTGTGGGGGCTGTGCCTGCCGATCGTTTTGCTGTATCTGTTCGGCGGCCGGTGGCTGCTCGGCCTGTTTCTCAAAGACCCCTCCGGGGCCGCCATGGACACCGGCATGGCCTTTCTGCGCACGCTTGCGCCCTTCTATTTTGTGGTGGCGGCCAAGCTGGCGGCAGATGGCATTCTGCGGGGTGCGGGGATGATGGGACGGTTCATGATCGCCACATTCGTTGACCTCATCCTGCGCGTGGTGCTGGCCGTTGTGCTCTCCCGCACGCCGCTGGAGACGACCGGCATCTGGATGGCCTGGCCCATCGGCTGGACGGTGGCCACCCTGCTCTCCATCAGTTTTTATGCCGGAGAGGGATGGCGCCGCCGTGCAGAACAGACCCTCTCTGACTGACCTACCCGCCACGGCGAAAAGAGCGACATATAAAGATCGGTAAAGCACGGCAATATCGCAATATAACGACCATCCGCCAAATCATTAAATACTATCATTATACGCGAATACACATATAATACCGTCGCCTTCCCCGCCCTGCACGGCAAAAGCGCGACACATGCCGCCATTTTCGCCCACTCCGGGCGAAAGGGCGGTTTTTGCGTTGTAAACCGCCCAAAAGATTGACAAAAACGCCGTGATTTACTATAATGATGATGGTTGTGTCTTTCAATTAGTTTTTATATTATTTATCTGCATTTCTTATTTATCTACATTTATCTGCGCTTGTTTTTTGCTTGTTGACTTTCAATTCTTTCTTTTTGTTTTATCTGTCTGCTTTCCGCATTTTTTCTGCCATTTGCTTTGGCTTTGCGTGATACGGCAAAACACATAGTTGAGGCATACCGATGACAGCTTTTCCCTTTGAGACCGCCGCGTTTGCCGGCATAAACGACCTCACCCTCTTGGGCGAGACCCACTCCACCAACGACGACCTGCGCCGCCTGTGCCTTGCCGGTGCGCCCCACGGCGCGGCCGTGCTGGCCGCCCGACAGACGGGCGGCCGGGGACGAATGGGACGCGCCTTTTCCTCCGAAGTGGGGGGCGTGTATCTCTCCTATCTGGTCAGAGGCCCAAAGGCCGCCGACCCCGCCGCGCTGACCATTGCGGCCGCCGTGGCCACAGCCGATGCCCTGCGGGATGTCACGGGGATATCTCCCGGCATCAAATGGGTCAACGACATTCTGCTTGCCGGAAAAAAATGCTGTGGTATCCTGGCTGAAGGCGTCTATGACGGAAATACTCCCCTTCCCTGCGGCGCTGTGGTGGGGGTGGGAGTCAATGTGGCCAACCCGCTCCCCCCCTCGCTTGCCGATGTGGCCATCTCTTTGTCCCGGGCGGTCGGCCACCCCGTTTCCCCCACCGACACGGCCTTGGCCCTTCTGCGCCGCCTGGCCGAACGGCTGGCCCCCGACGCCCCGTTTCCTCTGGAAGAATACACCGCCGCCTGCGTCACACTGGGGCAGACCGTCACCGCGGTGCGGGGAGATGAGACCTTCCTTGCCCGCGCGGTGGGCCTCTCGCCGGACGGCGGGCTGATCCTGGAACGCGACGGCCGCCGCGAGACCATGACCTGGGGCGAGATCCGCCTTTTGCCCGGGCATACGGCCGACTGATGCGCTGTTCTTTTCCCCTGTTTTTCTCTCTGCGTCTGCCCTTCCGATCCCGATCATCTGCCCCGCGGCGGCCTTGTCCTTCCGCGCGGCTACATAAATAATACATAAGG
>CAMGGT010000154.1 GCA_946055715.1 uncultured Clostridia bacterium
GACGAGGATATGTGCTGCCGTCAGAAGGCCGTTGTCACCCGAATGAATCTGAAATGACAGGAAAACAAGCATGAAGAGAACCGCGTTTATCGCCATTGTCGGCCGCCCGAATGTGGGCAAATCCACCTTGCTCAACGCCATCCTCGGTCAGAAGATCGCCATCACCTCCAAAAAGCCCCAGACCACCCGCAACCGCATCACCGGCGTGCATACGGTGGGGGAAGATCAGTTTGTGTTGCTGGACACGCCGGGCATTCACCGCCCCCGCACCAAGCTGGGAGACTATATGGTCAAGGTCGCGGGCGACACCCTCGGCACTTCGGATGCCGTGATACTGGTGGTGGAGCCGCACGGCAGCGTGGGCGACATCGAGGCAAACATCATTGCCAACATCAGGCGCTCCGGCCTGGGGGCGGTGCTTGTCGTCAATAAGACAGACACCGTCAAAGCGCCGGAGATCGCCCGCACCATCGCCGCTTATGCCGAGGCATTCTCTTTTGATGCGGTGGTGCCCATCTCGGCCAAAACGGGCAAAGGGGTGGAGGTGGTTCTGCAGGAATGCGAGCGCTACCTCGCGGAGAGCGAATGGTTCTTCCCCGAGGACGCCATCACAGACATGCCAGAGCGGCAGATCGCCGCCGAGATCATCCGCGAAAAGCTCCTGCGCGTGCTGGATGAAGAGATCCCGCACGGCACGGCCGTCAGCGTGGAGGAGTTCACCGAGACGAAAGACCTTGTGCGCATCCGCGCCGAGATCTTCTGCGAGCGCCAGTCGCATAAGGGCATCATCATCGGCAAAAACGGTGCCACACTCAAAACCGTAGGCACCTATGCCCGCGAAGACCTGGAGAAGTTCCTCGGCACCAAGGTGTTTTTGGACCTGTGGGTCAAAGTCAAGGAAAACTGGCGTGACAGCGATGTCCGCCTGCGTTCCTTCGGCTTCAGACAAGACGAATGATCCTGGAAGTGACCGGCCTTGTCACCCGCACGGTGGACCTCTCGGAGTCTGACCGTATGATCTCCCTTTTTACGGCCGAAAAGGGCATGATCTCAGCGGTGGCACGGGGCTCAAAAAACTATGCAAACCGCGCCATGGCCGCCGCGCAACTGTTTTGCTATGGCCGCTTTCTGCTCTATCGGCGGGGTGACAAATACTGGGTCAAAGAGGCAGAGCTGATCGAGAGTTTTTATGCCATTCGGCAGGACATTGTCCGCACGGCGCTCTGCTCCTATCTGTGCGATGTCTTAAACGACACCGCCACCGCCCAGCCCGAGCCGGAGCTGCTGCGCCTTGCGCTCAACGCCCTGCACGCCGCGGCAAGCGGCCGCTTCCAGCCGGTGCAGATCAAGGCCGCATTTGAGTGGCGTGCGGCCGCCTTGCTGGGCTTTATGCCGGATGTGACCGCCTGCCGCGACTGCGGCCGCACGGAGGGCAACTTCATGCTGTATGTCATGGACGGCACCATCGTCTGCGACGAGTGTCGCGCCTCGCTTGCCGAGGGGCCGGAACAGCCCGGCGAGCATGTGGTGGCAGAGTTGCTCCCGCCCGGGGTGCTTCATGCCGTGCGCTATGTGCTTTTCTGCCCGCAGGAAAAACTGCTTTCTTTTCGCCTGTCTGACGAGGAGATGCATCTGTTTGCCCGCGCGGCAGAGACCTATCTGACCAACCAACTGGAACGAACCTTCCGCAGCCTGCAATTTTACCATCAGGTAGAGGAGTTATAATGCTTTTTTCCCAAAAGACCCTTTCCGCCCTGGAATACCCCAAAATACTGGCCATGCTGGCAGACTGCGCCGCCACCGGCAGCGCCAGAAAGCGCGCACTTGCCTTGTCTCCCACCGATGACGCCGTTGTGGTGCGCCGTCGGCTGGCGGCCACCGCAGATGCCCGCCGTCTGATCGACCGCAAGGGCTATCCCTCGTTTTATGCCGAGGAGGATGTGGCCTCTTCTGCCGAGAGGGCAGAGAAGGGGGCGGTGCTCTCCATGATCGAACTGCTGCGCATTTCCTACCTTTTGCGCAGCGCGCGGTTGCTGCTTGAGTATATTCAGGTAGACAAACCCTTCGAGACGGTGCTGGACGAGGTCTTCGGCCGCCTGCTCCCCAACCGTGAACTGGAAGAGCGCATTACCCGTGCCATCCTCTCTGAGGACCTCATGGCCGACGAGGCCAGCCCGCGCCTCGCGGACATTCGCCGCAAGATCAAGCAGACAAATGACCGCATCAAAGACACCCTGCAAAGCTATGTCGGCGGACGGCAGAACAAATATCTGCAAGAGAATCTGGTCACCATGCGGGATGGCCGCTATGTCGTGCCCGTCAAGGCAGAACACAGAAACGAGATCAAGGGCCTCATTCACGATATGAGCGCATCGGGTGCCACGCTGTTCGTGGAGCCGATGGCGGTCGTGGATGCCAACAACGAACTGCGCCGCCTGCAGGCGGAAGAAAAAACCGAGATGGAGCGCATTCTGGCGGAACTCTCTGCCCTATGCGCCGATGCCGCCGTGACCATCCGCCTGGATTACCTCAACATCACGGAACTGGCCTTTGCCTTCGCCTGCGCTTCACTCGCCGAAAAGATGAAGGCCAACCCGCCGAGAATTCTGGAAGGGCAGGCCTCCGTTTCGCTCAAACGCGCCCGCCATCCCCTCATCGACCCCAAAAAAGTGGTGCCCATCGATGTGGCGGTGGGCAGGGAATACCGCACGCTGGTCATCACCGGCCCCAACACGGGCGGCAAGACCGTCACCCTCAAAACGGTGGGCCTGCTTATCTTGATGGCACAGTCAGGCCTGCACATCCCGGCTGACGAAGACTCGGAATTGTCGGTGTTTTCAGAGGTGCTGGTAGACATCGGCGACGAGCAGAGCATCGAGCAGTCGCTTTCCACTTTTTCGGCGCACATGGTCAACATCGTCTCCATCCTCTCTCATGTGGGGGAGCGGTCGCTTGTGCTGTTTGACGAGTTGGGCGCAGGCACCGACCCGGTGGAGGGCGCGGCGCTGGCCGTGGCCATTCTGGAGCGCACAGGCGAAATGGGGGCGGTCACGGTGGCCACCACCCACTATGCAGAACTGAAAATGTACGCATTGGACACCCCCGGCGTGCAGAATGCCTGCTGTGAATTTGATGTGGCCACCCTCCGCCCCACCTACCGCCTGATCGTGGGCATGCCGGGACGGTCAAATGCCTTTGCCATCTCCGAAAAACTGGGTCTGCCGCAGGACATCATCGGCCAGGCGCAAAAACTGCTCTCCGGCGAGGCCAGACGGTTTGAAGACATTGTGGAAGCGCTGGACAAAAGCCGGCTGGAAATGGACGAAAACAAGCGCCGCACCGAAGAGATGCGCCGCGAGTATGAGACCTTCAAGCGTGAGGCCGAGATCAAGCTCAAAGAGCGCGTCAAAGACGCCGAAGCCAACGCCAAGCGCGACAGCGAAAAGGCGCGCCAACTGCTTGACAGCACCCGCGTGACCTGCGACTTCATCCTCAAACAGCTGGACGACCTGCGCAAACAGCAGGGCACCGATGCTTTCAGCGAAAATCTGGCTGCCGCAAAGCGGGAACTGCGCGCACGGCTGGGGCAAGCGGACGAGGCCTATACCGCCGCCACGCGCGAAAATATCAACCTCTCCGACAACTATGTGTTGCCACGTCCCCTCAAAGTGGGAGACACGGTGTATATCGTGCCCTACGGCCAGGAAGGGGTGGTGGCAGAAGCCGCCGATAAGTCCGGGCGCTTCCTCGTGCGTGCGGGCATCATGAAGCTGAAAATGGACCCCGCCGACCTCCGTTTGCTCTCCGACCG
>CAMGGT010000155.1 GCA_946055715.1 uncultured Clostridia bacterium
CATGCCGGCAAGCTCTTCCGTGGCGGGATAACGCGCGGTGACCCTACGGTTTTCCCACACCACGCGGTTTGCGGCAAGCTCCAGGCAAGCGATCTGTTCATCCGTAAGGGGGCGGTCATAGTCCATTGTCACCTCGCCGTCTCCCAGATGAAAGCCCACATTCTCGCATCCGTACATGCTGTGGGCCAGCCCGGACAGAATATGCTCGCCTGTGTGCTGTTGCATACGACGAAAACGGCAATTTTTGTCTACTTCGCCCATTACCTTTGTCCCCACTTTCAAAGGGGCAGACAGGGAGTGAATGATGTCTGTTCCATGCGTTTGCACATCCAGTACCTGCACCCCGCCGATCGTTCCGCGGTCGGCCCCTTGCCCGCCCCCTTCCGGGAAAAAGCAGGTGCTGTCAAGCAGGGCGTGCCAGGTCCCGTCCTCTGACTTGTCGCAGGCAAGGACAGTGGCGCGAAAGGTAAAGCAATAGGCATCCTCATCAAAGCGGCGTCGGGTCATTTTTCTGTTCCTTTACGCAAAATCTTCAATGCGCCAGGCATCATGCCAGCGCAGAACGGGCTTGTCTGCTTCCCATTCGACCGGCAGCCAGACATAGTCGGCCAGAGAGGTGTTCTGAACGGAAGCGGCATCGATCTTTTCTTTGGCGACCTGTTTGACCTCTTCCGATGTGCGCGGGTCAAACAATTGCTCGAACCATTCTTCCGCATGAATATCATCCCGACCGAGAATGTCAACCAGCCATCGGTCTGCCAGCGCAATGTAAAGGTCGCGGTCGGGCAGTTTGAAGACCGAGGTGATCTGGCTATAAAAAGAGTTGTGCAGGGGGTCGCCGATGTGGGGGTCACCCAGCACTTTCCAGGGGCCATGCAAGTCGGAAGCTACCGCAACTTCTGACCTGTTCGGCAGGTATCCCGTGGTGCCGGAAGTGAACATATAGTAGCGGCCGCCGCGCATGAAGCAGGCAGGCGCTTCGCGAACATGCGGAGGGTACAGATGCGGCATGTGGCGGGTATATTCGCCCGTCACCGAGAGATAATCGGGGGTCAGCTCCGCCACGATCATCGCGGAATGCACTTCTTCAAAGACAATGCAGGCGCTGCCGTCAGGGCGTTTGACCAGGTCAAAGTCGCCCGAGCTGATGCCGCAGGGACGAAAATGGTCCACCATGTGAAACGGCCCTTTGAGGGTATCCGAGACGGCGACGGTCATGCTTTGGGTGCCGTCTTTTTCCATGATCTTCACCCACATGACATAGCGGCGGTCGCGCTCGTGATAGAGAATGTGGGGCCTGTCCATGCAGGAAGAAGGATGGATGGGCGAGTCGGCATTCTCTGTGTCGGGAGGCAGAATGATGCCTACGCTTTTCCAGTTATAGAGGTCTTTGGAGGAATAGAGCCGCACGCCCCAATGCCAGATGCCCGAGCCGGGCAGCGTTTTTTCTTTGTTTTCACCATACCAATAATAAGTGCCGTCCGCATACAAAAGAGAACCGCCATGCGCCTGAATGCGCTGTCCGTCGGTGTCAAGCCATGTGCGGCCTGGGTAGATCGCATCATATTTCATGTGAGAGATTCCTTTCATTATATTTGTGTCATATACGGATCTGCGCGGGGAGCAGTATGGTGGATTCCGCCTTGGCCGTAAAGGGCCCTTCGCCGATGCGGCAGAGCGGCACACAAGCCCTGCCCTCACGCAGGGCAAGCACGCAGGTGGTTTGCGGTTCTGCAAAGTGCGGGTCGTCCACCGCCACACTGCCCGAAAGCGAAACGGTCACATCCGCCTCGGCATCCCGCACTTCCCTGCCCTCGGTATCCACCGCCGTACAGCACAAATATAAATAACGGGATGTGCCCGGTCGGTCGGAAGCCGTGACAAGAGAAAGCGAAAGCGCATAAGGGGCAGAAACCGCCTCCCTCTCCACCCTTGCGACCTCGCGCCCACGATAAAAGGCGATGGCCTGCAAGTAACCGAAGTCCGGCGAAGCCGTGAAACGGCAAAAGGGCTGTTTTTGCATCTCCATGCCCGGCAACGGGCGGCCGTCGATCCACAGCGCCAGTTGCGGACAGTTCGACATGGCCAAAAACGGCACATCCTCCTGCCCGGGCGCGGGCGTCTCGCGTTGAAGAGCCACCACCGGTGCCTTCGCAGGGTAAACAAATGCGGCCTGCATGCGTTCACGCAGGCGGGGCATGCCAAGCGAGATGCGGAGGGCTGCAGACTCGGAAAGAAAGACGCCGCCGGCTCTGTCTGCACATTGCAGAATGCCCAGACAATAGTCCTTCTCCGAAACAGCACGCTGAAAGGCGAAAAACTCGTTTTCGTCCCGCGAGAGCAATAGCAAGGGCTTTGAGGGATATTTTTTGTGGACGGCAGACAACTGGTCGGCATCCTGCTTCAGGATCAGAAAATCCAAGATGTTTGCCGTTTTGGTACATAGGCGCAGATCCGCCTCCCCCGTCAGACAAACGGCGGGAGAAAGCAGCGTACAGGTCTGCCGCAGGGCCAGCAGTTTCTCCTGTTCCGCGGGACTGTCCGACACAGAGCCGACAGACCAAGCCAGAAGCGAGGCATGGTGCCGCAGGGCAAGGATGGTTTCCAGCCGGGCATTCTTCCCACCGCTTTCCGCCTCATCCGGCAGACAGACAATGGCAAACCGCCCGCTTTTGTCCAGCGCATCCAGGCGTCGGTCTATGTTGATATCCACAGGCAAAAGAAGGGTGTCTACCCCCAGTTCTCCCCATGCGCGGTATTCCATTTGCAGGATCTCGTCCGAGGTAGGGCGGCACAGGGGCACGGAGGTGTCATACAGCGCTTTCAGTTTGGCGGGTATGCCTTCGTGCATCAGGCAACCGCGCGCGCCGATGCGGCGATCCCGCAGGCGCACGGGTATGTCTGCTTCGTCCACCGTCTCGCCCATCTCTTCAAGGCAAGAATGCAGAAGATAGGCGCCGGCCGCGTACTTTTCCCGCTGTGTGGGGGTGAGTTTTTCGGTTTTTTCCACTGTGGTGGTAGCCCCGGCAGCAAGCGTGCAGGCGCCCGACCACTTCTTGCTCTTTTTTCCGTCGGCAGACACCAACATGTGAGAAAAACGAACCTTTCGCTTTTCGGCAGACGAATTGCAGAGTTCCGCGCGGATATGCAGAGCAAGCGCGCCATCTTCCTCTGCGCGCAGATAGGCAACGGTGCCGCCGGTGGCAAAGGAGACTGCATGCGCTACGATCAGGTTCATCCCGCGCAAAAAGCAGGCGCCTTCCGCCTGTTTTTCGTCCGGGATGAGAAGCTGAATGAGATTGTTTTGGCCATAGCGAAGAAAAGCGCCGATCTCGGTTTCAAAAAACGGCGTGTTTGCAAAAACGGCGACCCGCTTGCCGTTGACCGAAAGCGACACATCTCGGTTGATGCCGCGGCAGGCCAGCAGAAGCCGCTTGCCCTGCCACTTTTCCGGGGCAAACAACTGCTTTGCCAGCACAAGCGCGGTCCCCGGGGCATGCCGCAGAGCGCACGGCAGACGGAAGGCCTTGCCCGCATTCAGCACATCCGGCTCCGCCGCATCGGAATAATGCCAGCCCGCATTCAACTCGATGATCTCTCTCATGTACAAACGCTTCCTTGCTTTATGTTCTCTTCACGGCAGCGGATGGGCGCCATCCGCTAACCGCAGTCATAACTGCTCTTATTATAGCAGAGACGGGGTCAAAAGTACAGTCGTTTAGCGTATTTTTTCCGCCCTTTCGCCTGAAGCGCCGCTTGCAGAACACATTTTGCCGCAACCGCCCCTTTTTTTGCAAAA
>CAMGGT010000156.1 GCA_946055715.1 uncultured Clostridia bacterium
ATTCACTTGGGGCTGTTGCGAACGCAACAGCCCCTTCGCCCCCTCTCAAAAACTTCGGGTGAAAATGATGAGAAGGTGTCTGATGTAAACTCCTTCGGCAGAGCAAACAGGAAAAGAAGACGACCGTACAGCGGGCGAAACCGCCTGCCTCTATGGCATAGAGAGCATACGCCATGACACAAAGACCCCCGCTATCTCTGCGAGATGGCGGGGGGTTTTGTCTTTTTGGTTCAAAAAGGCCGCGTAATGCGGATGGTTGTTCGGGGCAAGTGGGGCGGTTTATTTGACGATGACCGTCTCGACCCCCAACACCTCGCCGATCTTCTGAATGGTGGCGGCGTGGTGGCCGATGCCCAGCGCATAGTGGTGGGTGGGGCCTTCCATGACCCAGCGCTTGATAAATTCTTTGGTGGTGGGCTCAAAGAAGCCGCGGGTGTTGGTGTTGCCCGTGGGGGGGATGGGGCCTTTTTTGGAGTAACCCTCTCCGATGACGAACTTGAACTTGCCGTCATAGGTCTGGGTGATGCCCAGCATGGTGATGGGACCTTCTTTGAGTTTAAACTCCACGGAGGCACCCGCACCGGGCTTGCCGTGATATTTGGTCAGGGAGCGCAGCACCGGCTTGCCCTCGGCAATGCGCAGATGGTGCGGACCGTCGTGACCGACCAGGATGAAGTCCTCATTGAAATCAAAGGGGTGGAACTCGGCAAAAGAACCGCCGATGTCCAGCCGGTCCATGATCAGCATGGCAATGCAGGTCTTGATGTCAAACTCGCCGCACATGGGGATGCCCTGCGCGTTGAGGATGGAGTTGCCCACGATGAAGGAGGTGGCCACACGGCGTTGCAGGGTGTCGGGCTGACCCTCATAATAGTAGGCAAGGCCGGTCAGGTGGTAGGCATCCACCAGTTTGTCCAGCGCCACGGCAGAGCGGGCGGCCTGTTCCAGGTCGGGAGCCGTCAGTTTCACGGCCACGGGATCGGAACCGGGGTCGGGGGTGTCAAATTCGCGCAGGATGAGGTCGCTCTTTTGCTTCACTTCCTCGTCGGTGACGGTGTTGTACAGACGGATGACATCCTCAATTTCGATCAGCGGCACATGCACACCGAAGGCGGCGGAAATGGCCGTGGGGTCGGCATGCATATCATACATGGCTTCCAACACATGCCCCATCAGACCCATGCGCGCGCCGCGCAGGGAATGAAGCACACGCGCGATGCTGCACCACTCGCGCAGCTCGGCATCTGCCTCTTCATCGTCATACAGGGTGCCGATGACGACATCTGCCACCTTTTTGCCCATGCGGATGGTGACGCCGGTGAACTCCGGCACGGAACAGATGTTGTCGTTTTCAAGCTGCATGAAGGTGCAGGCACGGGTATAGTCCATGGCGCGACGGGGCTGCAATGCCACCAGCACCATAGGGACATCCAGTGCTTTGACGATGGGGGCATAGACGGAGGAGGTGGCGTAGGTGATCATGTTGCAAAACATCACATCCACATTGGCCGCCCTCATGGGGGTGATGGCCTCATAGGCCTTTTCGCTTGAATCGACAAAGCCGAAGTCAACGACCTCGACCCCCATGCCTCTCACCTTTTCGCAGAGGTCATGGTGGTATTTCTGCATGTTGTCAAACAGGCCGGGAAACTGATCCCAATAAACGGCATGCGCCACGGCAAAGATGCCCACGCGGCCGATAAGCGGATTTTTTCTTTCGATCATAATTGTCTGTTCCTTATCTGAAATGGCAGAAGCACAAACGGCTTATTTTGCATCCTTCATGGAGAGGTTCATGCGGCCGCGCTCGTCGGTGCCCAGGTATTTGACGCGGACGGTGTCGCCCACAGAGACCACATCCTCCACCTTTTCGGTGCGCTTGTTATCCAGTTTGGAGATGTGCACCAGGCCCTCTTTGCCGGGGGCATATTCCACAAAGGCGCCGATGGGGATGATGCGGGTGACGGTGCCTTCATAGATCTCGCCCACCACCGGCTCAAACACGATGGCGTCGATGATGGCCTTGGCGCGGCGGATGCTGTCGGAGCTGACGGCAGAGATGAACACGGAGCCGTCGTCTTCAATGTCGATCTTGGCACCGGTGTCGGCCACGATCTTCTGAATGACCTTACCGCCCGAACCGATGACCTCACGGATCTTGTCGGGATTGATGGACATGGCCACCATCTTGGGTGCATATTCGGAGACTTCGGCACGCGGCTTGTCGATGGCCTTGAGGATCACCTCGTCGATGATATAGTCGCGACCCTTGTGGGTGGTTTCCAGCGCGGCGCGGATGATCTCGGGGGTGAGGCCGTCGATCTTCAGGTCCATCTGGATGGAGGTGATGCCCTTGTGGGTACCCGCCACCTTGAAGTCCATGTCGCCGTAGAAGTCTTCCACGCCCTGGATGTCGATCATGGTGGTCCAGCTTCCGTCATCCTCGGTGATCAGACCGCAGGAGATGCCGGCCACAGGGGCCTTGATGGGCACGCCGGCGTCCATCAGCGCCAGGGTGCTGCCGCAGATGGAGCCCTGAGAAGTGGAACCGTTGGAGGACAGGACCTCGGACACGGTGCGGATGGCGTAGGGGAACTCCTCCACTGTGGGCAGGACAGGCAGCAGGGCCTTTTCAGCCAGCGCGCCGTGGCCGATCTCGCGGCGGCCGGGGCTGCGGGCGGGGCGGGCTTCGCCGACGGAGTAGCTGGGGAAGTTGTAGTGGTGCATATACCGCTTTTCGGTTTCTTCAAAGGTGGTGTCCAGCTCCTGCGCGTCCCGCAGGGTGCCCAGAGTGCAGATGGTCAGCACCTGGGTCTGGCCGCGGGTGAACAGGCCGGAGCCGTGGACACGGGGAATGACGCCCACTTCGGCGGCCAGGGGCCGCACATCGGTGAGGCCGCGGCCGTCTACGCGCTTGCCCTCGTCCAGGATCAGGCGGCGGACCACATACTTCTGCAGCTTGTACATACACTCGCCCAGCTCGGCGGCGCTGTCGGGATATTCTTCGGCAAAATGCTCGTTCACATCGGCGGTGATGGCATCGATGCGGGCATCGCGGACGGTCTTGTCGTCGGTGTCCACGGCCTCTTTCACGGCGTTCATGGCATAGCCCTTGACGGCCTCGAACATCTCCTCAGAGACCTTCATGCTGGGATAGACGGCGGGCTCCTTGAAGTTTTCGGCCTTGATGTTGCGGATGAACTGGATCAGGTCCTGGATGACCTCGTGACCTTTTTTGATGGCGGTCAGCATCATGTCGTCGGGGAACTGGTCGGCGCCGGCTTCGATCATGACCACCTTTTCCATGCTGCCGGCAACGGTCAGCTGCAGGCGGGAGTTTTTGCGCTGCTGGCTGTTGGGACAGACGATATAGCCCTCTTCCTCGGTATAGCCCATCTGGATGCCGGCGATGGGGCCGCGCCAGGGGATGTCGGACACGGACAGGGCAATGGAAGCGCCCAGCATGGCGGGGATCTCGGGAGAATTGTCATAATCCACGCTCATGACGGTGCAGTTGACGCACACATCGTTGCGCATATCGCTGGGGAAGAAGGGGCGGATCTGGCGGTCGATCATGCGGGAGACCAGGATGGCCTTCTCGCCGGGACGGCCCTCGCGGCGCAGGAAGCTGCCGGGGATGCGGCCCACGGCATAGAGCTTTTCTTCAAAATCCACGCTGAGGGGGAAGAAATCGATACCGTCGCGGGGGGCTTTGGCCATGGTGACACAGGTCAGCACCGTGGTATCGCCGAAGGACACCAGGGCGGCGCCGTTGCTGAGGCCGGCCATCTTGCC
>CAMGGT010000157.1 GCA_946055715.1 uncultured Clostridia bacterium
GTGGATATGTTCAACCCCGCTCTGCTCGGGCACGGCATGTCCGGCACCCTGCTTGTTGTGGGGGCCATTATGTGCATCCTGTCCAACGTTCTGTAACTTGCGGCCATGGGGCTGTCGCATTCGGACAGGGGCAAAAAGAGAAAAAGGGGCTGTCGCAAATTGTTTTTGCATTTGCGACAGCCCCTGTTTTGCCCATCCCCGCCTTGATTTGCCTGCCGCCGCATGGTATAATGGGGCAACGCCAAAATGCACAAAAAAAGTGCGGGCGGCAACAAGCATACTGTGACCGCCTTTCGGGGGCGGTCCTCCGGTGGAAATGCCGGGCAAGCATCCTCCCCCCTCTTCTCTTCGGGGCGGGGAAGTGTCGCCCGGCTTTCTCACATACCGAAATTTTCATCCGATCATAGGAGGCATTGTCATGCTGCATCCCATCCTTCAAAAAACCGCGGCAGACCTGGCCGCATTGCACACGACCGTCACCGAGGTCACCCGCGAGCGCGACAGCTTTACAGACCCGCAGGGACATCGGTTTGACCGACTGCCGCCCTTTTTGCGGGTGGCCTTGCGCGCCACACCCGGCCCCGGTTCTGACATCCGGCACGAGGTGTGGCTGCCCGAAAACTGGAACGGCCGTTTTTTGGGCACGGGCAACGGGGGCATAGCCGGCTCGATTTACTATGGCGCGCTGGCCGACAACCTGCGTGCCGGATATGCCGTTGCCAACACAGACATGGGAACGTCCGGCGGGGTCGCATGTGGGGTCAACAACCCGGATGTTCACCGCGATTTCGGATGGCGGGCCACCGCATGTATGACGGAAGCGGGCAAGATCCTGACGCGGGCATTCTATGACAGACCCATTGAAAAGTCGTACTTCTTCGGCTGTTCCACCGGCGGCCAGCAGGCGCTGGCCATGGCACAGCGATGCCCCGCCGCGTATGACGGCATCATTGCCGGTGTGCCGGCCAACAACCGCACCCACCTGCACGCCTATTTTCTGTGGGGGCACAACACCATCAAGCACAGCGGTGTGGTCTTTGAACGGACAGAGCTGGAATGTGTGACGCACTGCGCCGCGGCATACAGCGGGCAGGTCTGCCACAGCGGCAAAGGGGTGGGCACCGCGGCCGTCCCCGGGACGGACGAGGCATACATTGATGGGTTCCTTATATATGTAAGAGAGCATTGCCCCGGTCTGTCGGAAGAAAAACGGCGGGTTTTGCGGCAACTCTACATGGGGCCTGTCAACCCGCGGACGGGCGAGCGTATCTACTGCGGCCTGCCCATCGGCTCCGAACTCGGCGGGTGCGGCATCCCGGATCTGCAGGGCGGGGAATGCCCGCATTTTTATCCGTTTGTATGGACATTCGGCTCCGGGTACAGGGGCGAGAATTTCAATTTTGACACCGACATGGACAGGGTAGACCAAGTGCTGGCGGCGGAGATGAACGCCAACGACCCCGACCTTTCTCCCTTCTTTTCCCGCGGCGGAAAGCTGCTCTTCTTTTCGGGCAGCGCCGACCCCTGCGTGCCGTTCCCGGATGCCATGGCCTATTATGACCGTGTGGCCGCGGCCGCAGGGGGCCTTGCAAAGGCACGGGAGAGCGCAAGGTATTTTCTTCTGCCGGGCCAGGACCATGGCGCATCCGTTGTGCGCTACGGCCCCGCAAAAATGAACGGTACCGTCGAGATCCGCTGTATGCTTGACATCATCCGCGCATGGTGCGAGGAGGGCGTCGCCCCCGACCGTTTTGATATGCCTGTGGCGCAGGACAAGGCGGCGTGCCCGATCACCGTCTATCCCTACGGCGCAGAAAAGGATCCGCCCGCCCCCCGCCCCGTCTGCGCCCCGCGGTATCTGTGATCGCGCTGCCCACAGCTGTCGGCAGACGCCAAATACAGCATGGCAGAGGGCGATCGCTCCCCACCCTCAAAAGACCTGTCGGAGTCGTGACGGGGCAGGGCGGCCATGGCCGCTTGCCTACCAAAACCGCACAACCGGGGCGGCCTGCGTGAAGGCGGCCGCTCCGGCAGACATCGACATTTTTTGCAAATCCGCAAAAAAGCGCTTGACAAGCGCAAAGTTGCGGTGTATGATGATACAAGGTTTAAGAACATTGTTTTAGAACGATGTTATCGAAAGGAAGAACACCATGCCACCCAAACCGAAATTCACAAGAGAGCAAGTGGCGCAGGCGGCGCTGGAGATCGTCAAGCAGGAGGGGGTCGACGCGCTGACGGCCAGGGAACTGGGCAAGCGTCTGCACGCTTCCTCAAGCCCCATCTTCACCGTGTTCCGCGGCATGGACGAGGTCAAAGCGGAGGCAAGGGTGCTGGGACTGCGGGAGTTTGAGACATACATCGGCGACTTCAGAGACTATACACCCGCCTTCAAGCGGATCGGAATGCGGATGGTGTCGTATGCCATCCGTCACCCGGAGATGTTCAAGTTTCTGTTCATGCAAGAGCATCCGGGCGGGCAGTCCTTCGGCCGCACCATCGCGGACCTTGGCGGCATGACCGACACCTGCGTGATGCTCATCCGGCGGGATTACGGGATGACGGAAAAAGAGGCGGCCATCCTGTTTGAACAGCTGTGGGTACATGCCTTCGGGCTGGGGGCACTTTGCGCCATGAAGGTCTGCGATCTGTCCGAAGCAGAAATATCCGAACAACTGGGGCAGGTGTTTGCCGGCATGGTGCTGTTCATCCGCTCGGGCAAACTGGCAGAAGCCGCCGTGCAGCCCGCAAAAGACCCGACATGGCGCGCAGCCGGGCGTTCGGTAGGCGACCTGCCCTATCTCAAAGAATCATAGAACGCAAACAATCATAAAAGTTAAGATGGCCGCGCAGAAGGCGTTTTTCTGCCCCCCGCGGCCCCCGTGCGGGTGATCCCCGCACAGACAAGCAAAGGAGAAGACCCAATGGAAAATGTGATCGAGATCAGCCATCTTTCAAAACATTTCGGCACCGTCAAGGCCGTGGATGACCTGAGCTTCCGCGTCAAGCAAGGCGAGCTGTTTGCCTTTCTGGGCATCAACGGGGCAGGCAAGTCCACGACCATCAACATCATGTGCGGACAGTTGCAAAAGGACGGCGGCAGCGTGCAGATCGGCGGTATGGATGCCGACCGTGATGCCGATGCCGTCAAGCGGACACTGGGGGTGGTGTTTCAGGCCTCTGTTCTGGACAAAGACCTGTCCGTGCGGGACAACCTGCAAAGCAGGGCGGCACTGTACGGCATCTGCGGCCGGGCGTTTGAGGCGCGGTTGGCAGAGCTTGCCGCCCTGCTGGAGTTCGAGGACCTGCTGGGGCGCACGGTGGGCAAGCTGTCCGGCGGCCAACGGCGCAGAATAGACATCGCACGCGCGCTGCTGCATCGGCCGAAGATCCTCATTTTAGACGAGCCCACCACCGGGTTGGACCCGCAGACGAGAAGCATGCTGTGGCGCGTTATCGGAGAACTGCGGGCAAACGAACACATGACTGTTTTTCTCACCACGCACTATATGGAAGAGGCGGCAGATGCCGACTATGTGGTGATCCTGGACAGCGGCAGGATCGTGGCGGAGGGCACGCCGCTCTCGCTGAAAAACACCTACACGGGCGACTTTATCACCCTGTACGGCACAGAGGAAGCGCAAGTCAGAGGGCTGGGCATGCCCTGGGAGCGCATCCGGGATGCCTACCGCGTCTCCGTGCCGGACACCGCGGCGGCCACGCAGTTGATCCTGCGCTTTCCCGAGGTGTTTCGCGACTTTGAGATTACCAAGGGCAAAATGGACGACGTA
>CAMGGT010000158.1 GCA_946055715.1 uncultured Clostridia bacterium
GGATTTCTTGACGGGGTGACGGGTGTCTACCACACCCCCGACGGCTATTTTGCGGATGACGCAGACATCGAGGCCTTTGACAGACAGTTCCCGCCCAAAGAAAAGCGGGTGTTGCCCGGTCAACTGGCATAGGCAGAAAGGGGCTGTTGCAACCGCAACAGCCCAAGACCCCCCATGCGCCTTGGCGCATGGGGGGTCAATTCATGTCGCTGTGCGGCAAATCATGGGAAAGCCAATTCATGACGCGCCCGGCGCGTCAATTCTTTTTAATATGGTAAAGGGGCAGTTGAAAGCACAATCTCGCATCTGCAACAGCCACAATAGTACCCAAGAAAAGCGGATACCGCGGGGGATCCATAAGCTGACCGTGCTACCGCCGGGACGAAATCAGTCTTCTTCCGGTGTTTGCGAGGCGGTTTCGATCATGCGCAGAAGCGCGGCTTCGTCGATGATCTTCACGCCCAGGTCCTGCGCTTTGGTCAGTTTGGAGCCGGCCGCGTCCCCTGCGACAACATAATCGGTCTTTTTGGAGACGGAAGAGGCGGTCTTGCCGCCCGCGGCCTTGATCTTTTCGGTGGCTTCCTCGCGGGTGAGGGTTGGCAATGTGCCGGTGAGCACAAAGGTCAGGCCATCCAGTATGCCATGCTCCGGGGCGGTGCGGGTGGCCGACATGACCACGCCCGCCTCGGCAAGCGACTTGATCTCGGCGATCTTTTCGGGGTCGGAGAAAAACTCCACCAGGTTGGAAGCCGTGACCTCGCCGATGTCGGCAATGGCCGCAAAATCTTCAAACGAGGCCTGCGCAATGGCTTCCATACTGCCAAACCGCTCCGCAATGGCGGCCGCCGCCTGCGTGCCCACCTGGCGGATTCCCATGGCGCACAGCACGCGCTCCAGCCCGCGCGACTTTGAGGCCTCTATGGCGGCCACCAGGTTTTCGGCCGACTTCTGCCCCATGCGTTCCAGATCCACCAGATCAGACACGCGCAGGCGATAGAGGTCGGCGGGGGTGGCAATCTTTTGGTTTTCAAGCAGAAGGGCGATGACCTGCGGCCCCAGCCCATCGATGTCCATGGCTCCTTTGGAAGCAAAGTGGATGATGCCGCGCGCCCGCTGGGCGGGGCATCCCGCGTAGGTGCAACGTGCGGCCGCGCCCTCGCCTGCCATGTCCCATGTGACGGGATGGCCGCAGGAGGGGCAGACCGACGGCATCACAAAGGTTTTTTCGGTGCCGTCGCGCTTTTCTTTGACGGCCGAGACGATCTCGGGGATGATGTCACCCGCCTTTTGCACCACCACCGTGTCGCCGATGCGGATGTCTCTTTCGGCAATGAAGGCGGCGTTGTGCAGGGTGGCGCGCGACACGGTACTGCCCGCAAGATGCACGGGCGCAAGCTCGGCGGTGGGGGTCAGCACCCCGGTTCGACCGACTGCCACGGTGATGTCCAGTAGCTTTGTCTGCTTTTTTTCGGGGGGGTATTTGAAGGCAACCGCCCATTTGGGTCGCCCTGTGCCCTCTCCGATGGTGACACGGTCGGCAAGCGCATCCAGTTTGATGACTGCGCCGTCCATATCAAAGGCAAGTGACGAGCGCATCTCACCCAGCGCCGCCACTTGCGCGCAGATGTCGGCGGGGGTGGTGAGTTTATTGCGGTGAGGCAGCACATGAAAGCCCAGTTCTGTCAGTCTGTCCAGAATTTCGGTGTGGCTTTGGGGCGCTCTGCCGTCCATATACAGACTGCCTTCCTGCAGATTGAACACCATGATGTCCAGTCGGCGGGATGCAGTGATGCGAGAATCCAACTGGCGCAGAGAGCCGGCGGCGGCGTTTCTGGGGTTGGCAAACAGGGCTTCTCCCTGCGCTTCCCGCGCGGCATTGAGTTCTTCAAAAACGGCGCGGGGCATGTAGACCTCACCCCTCACCGAAAGGTAAGGGAGCGGCTCCGGCAGCCGCAGCGGAATCCCGCGCACGGTGCGGAGATTGGCGGTGACATCCTCGCCCACAAGGCCGTTGCCTCTGGTGGCGCCGGACACGAACACGCCGTTCTCGTATGTCAGAGAGACGGAAAGGCCGTCGATCTTGGGTTCCACCGACCAGGCCGGCTCGCCCAGCGTTTCCCGCACGCCCGCCAGATACCCTTCCAGCTCCTCGCGGGAAAACACATCCGTCAGCGACCCCATGGGCACGCGGTGGGTCACCTTTTCAAACTTGTCCAGCACGGCACCCCCCACGCGGTGGGTGGGGGAGTCGGGCGTGACAAGCTCGGGGAAGGCGGCTTCCAGTTCTTCCAGTTCTCTGAACAGCGCGTCATATTCATAGTCGCTGATCTCGGGTGCGTCGTTTTCGTAATACAGGCGCGCATGGTAGGAAATCTGTTCCCGCAGGGAAATGATGCGCGCTTCTGCCTGTGATTTCGTCATGGTCTGCCCTCTTCTGCACGGCGCGGCCGATGGCGGGCGCAATGCCCCGCCGTGCCGCGGCCGATCTGCTTTTATTTTGACAACTCCATTATATACCGTCTCTGCCGTTTCGTCAAGAAAAAAGGCGTCTGTTTTGCCTTTCAGACAAAGCATAAAAATGGCAGGCCGTGCCGCTTGATGTCAAAGAAAACGGGCGGTTACACCTCGGTGAACATGCTCTGCTCGATCTCGTGACGAAGGGTGCGCGCCGACTCGCGCAGGCGGGTGAGTTCCGCGTCGGACAGCGAAATGTCCAGCACCTTGCGCACCCCTTCTGCCCCCACAACGGAAGGCACGCCCAGGCACACATCCGACAGGCCAAAGTGCCCATCCACCAATGTGGAGACGGTCAGCACCGAATTTTCGTCCCGCAGAATGGACTCTGTGATGCGCATGACGGCCTGCGCGATGGCATAGTAGGTGGCGCCCTTGCCCTCAATGATGCGGTAGGCGGCGTCGCGCACATTTTCAAACATGCGGTCAAGGCACTCGCCGGAACGGCAGGTGTCGCACATGCGGAAATAGTCCGACAGGTCTATGCCGGAAATGTTTGCCCCCGACCAGACGGGCAGCTCGCTGTCTCCGTGCTCCCCGATGATGAAGGTATGCACATTTCGAGGGTCGACCGTGAGGTATTCACCCATGAGCTGCGGGAGGCGGGCGGTGTCCAGCACCGTGCCGGAGCCGATGACCCGCTGTGCGGGATAACCCGAAATTCTGTAGGTGTAATAGGTGAGTATATCCACGGGGTTGGTGACGACAAGCAGGATGGCCTCTGTGTTATACTTGACGATCTCGCCCACCACGGCCGAAAAGACGCGCATATTGGCATGCAAAAGGTCCAGGCGCGTTTCTCCCTCTTTTTGCGAAACGCCCGCGGCGATCACGATCAGGGCCGCGTCTGCCAGGTCGCGGTATTCGCCCGCACGGACGGTGACGGGAGAAAGAAAGGGCACACCGTGGGAGAGGTCCATGGCCTCGCCTTTGGCGCGGATCTCGTTTTTGTCAATGAGGATGATCTCAGAAAACAGGCCCGACTGGGTATAGGTATAGGCAATGGTCGCGCCGACATTGCCGCACCCGATGACGGCACATTTGCGGGGATTGAGCATCGTTTTTCTCCTTTGTTTTGCGATGGTTTGCAGTTATGATTATTGTACGCAAAACGCCGGATAGTATACAAAAGCGGCAAGAAAGACAGGGGTTTTTCACTTTTTTGTTTGTTTTGGCCTTTGGCGCAAGGCAAAAAAATAAAAGGAACCAGTGCAAATGCGACAAAACGGCATTTGCACCGGCTCCTTTGGGACATTGGGTCTTGTGTGACAGT
>CAMGGT010000159.1 GCA_946055715.1 uncultured Clostridia bacterium
CTGTCAGTTGCCCGGACTGTATACATACGGGTATTGCCGTCCGGGGTATGCCTGCAGGTCGGCTTCGACCGTTTGCTTGCTCTCCACATCCGCGAAGATGCGGTTCCAAAGTTCTGTGTCCACAATGCCGTTCTGCGCCATGCGGTAGATGTTTTGCAGGGTGCGCACCGCCCGCTCTGTGCTGTATTGATATAAAGAGGAAGGTGCAAGCGGGGCAAGGGCGGGGTAGTAGCGCGACAGTTCGCTGATGGCATTGCGCAACAGGTTGACGGCATAGCCGCGGCTACCGATGTGCAGGGGCAGACCGGCATATGCCACAGAGGGGTTGGCCGCGCGTGTGCGGAAGAGAAAGGTGTCCAGGTATTTGCGGTAGAGCATGGTCCAGGTGTCATAGTCCACCTCGCCCGTCTGCGGCAGGTCAAACCGACGCTGAAACACGGTGACGGCCTCGCGGGTCTGCGGCCCGTAGGTGCCGTCCGGAAAGACGGTGGGGAGCCAGTCCCAGCGCCGGCTGAGTTCATAGAGAAACCGCTGGATCTCCCGCACCACTTCCGATTTGCGGCTGATGTTGACAGTCATGTTTGCCTCCTTTAACTGACGGTATAACCGGGGTATTGCCCTTCGGATGCCCGATTGCCGAAATACAGGTCCTGATACACGTCGGTGATGGCCTTCCACAATGTGCTGTTGACGGAAGTGGGAGACAGAGGCAGGCCAAACTCCCGCACAAATGCTTCCACGGCGTTGGCCGTTGCCGTCCCGAAATAACCGGTGACATTCACGGTGGGAATGTTCGTATAGGTTCGGGCGATGTAGTTGAGATAGTTTTGCAGCAGGCGCACATCCTCTCCTTCCGACCCCACTTTGAGGATAATGCCGGGAAAGGGGACCACCGCGCCTTCCTCATAGATCAGCGGAATGCTTTCCACCATGCCGAGATAGGTGCGGTACAGCGAGTCCCAGGTCAGCTCTCCCACAACGCCGTCCACCGGCAGACCGAATGCCTGCTGATAGGCGCGGACGGCGCGCTTGGTGGCCGGGCCGTAGGTGCCGTCGATCTCCACCGGGGGCACCGTGTCCAGAAACTGCGCCACATAAGAGAGATAGTATTGCAGCACGCGCACATTGTTGCCGGTGCTGCCCGGCCCCAGCGAAATGGGGTACTGCGTGGCGATCTCCTCTGCCCGCAGGCCTTCGGAGGTGAGTTCGTTCAGCCGTTTGACCGCGTTGTAAATGGCGCTGACGCGATACCAGGTGGCGTTGCCGACAATCCCGTCGGGCGAGAGGTTGAAGGTCTCTTGAAAAGCCCGCACCGCCCGCTCCGTGTCCGGCCCGAAGACGCCGTCTGTGGGGTAGATCTTGGGGATGGCGGGATAATCCTGCGCGATGCGGTTCAGCCGCACCTGCAGCAGTTGTACATTGGGGCCGGCGCTGCCCGGTTGCAGAACGGTCAGCGGTTCGGGCAGTCCGCTGCCCCCCACCGGTACGTCTGTGACCAGTTCTATGTCATCACCGTAGTAGTAGCGCAGAATGTCCATAGTGGAATAGCCCTGTTCGGCCAACTGCTGAGAGCCCCACTGCGTCAGCCCGTTGCAGGTCACTTCCACCCCGTCGCAATAGACGGCAAACAGCGGTTCCACCGTCCCCTGCCGTCGGATGTAGGAATTGAAGATCTCGTCCACGATGCGCGACACGTTTTCAAACACATCCCGCCCGTACACATAAGACTGGTCGCGGGAGATGTCGTTTGTGATGTCAAAATCATAGCCGCGGATGCGGTAATACCCGGTATAGACGCGGTTGAGCGCAAAGGAGATCTGCGCCAGAATATTGGCGCGCAGGGCGGCCTCATTCCAGGTGGGGTAAATTTCGCTTGAGGCCACATTCTTGATGTAAGAGGCAAAATCCGTCGTCACATTCTGCGCCGGGGAGGAGGGAGAACCGAGGTGAACGGTAATGGTCTCCGGAATACTTGGCAGATAGGGGCGAAGCATATCACGCATCCTCCTTTCCGCTGCCGCCAAGGTAGGGATTTGATTCGTCCACGGTGTCAAGCATCCGGGGCGCCTCGGAGGCCTCGCCCGTGTAACTGCGGGGGATCAGCTCAGATGTCTGAATGGATACCACCCGGTCAAACACCGGCACATTCAGTGCCTGATGCACATAGAAGTCCGCACGCTCCACCGTGATGTTATAGGCGGCGTAGGGCTTTTGGGTGCCGGGTGAAAGCGAAAGTGCCGCCGCCGGCGCGGGCAGAGGGATCTCTTCGGTTTTGCCCACATTGTCTGTCAGCAGGGTCACGCGGGTATCCTTGTTCTGGGGGTCGGCCCCCGCCACCGTCACCAGCGCTCCCTCCACGGGCAAGGCACCGCCCGCAGTTACCGCCCGCACTTGCAGGCGGCCTGTGCCATCGTATGCAACTGCCATCATCTTCCTCCTCGTTTTTCGGTCATTTTTCAGTATATGTCACAGTTGCCGTCCGTGTCACAATTATACAAACGGGGGTGGTTTTTCGCCCGTGTTTTTTATGACTGTCGGCTATTGACAGATTTCGACAGAAAGAATAGAATATATCATAAGTGAATCCTTCGTATCATTCGCACCCACCAAACTCCCGCAAATATGATGAGAGAGGACAAAAAACGCATGAATGATCAGATTGTCGGCGAACTGAGTGTTATCGGGATGAGAGGTTGCGAGGATTTCGCAACACAGGTAGATGCCTACCTGCAGGAATGGCGCCGCCACACCTCCGAGAACAGTTTTTTGGTGAGTGCCGCTTGCCCGCGCTTCGGCAGCGGCGAGGCAAAGGGCATCCTGCGTGAACCGCTGCGCGGCAAGGATGTATATATCATCTGCGACTGCTTTAATCACGGCGTGACTTTCAATATGTACGGACAAACCGTACCCATGAGTCCGGACGACCATTTCTGCGACCTGAAGCGCATCATCGGCGCCATCGGCGGCAAGGCCCGCCGCGTATCTGTCATCATGCCGATGCTGTATGAGGGGCGCCAGCACAAGCGCGCCTCGCGCGAGTCGCTTGACTGTGCCATTATGCTGCAGGAGCTGGTCAGCATGGGCATGACCAACTTCATCACCTTCGACGCGCACGACCCCCGTGTGCAGAACGCCATTCCGCTTCACGGTTTTGACAACTGCCGCACCACCTACCAGATGATCAAGGCCCTGGTGCGGGTCGTCCCCGACATTGTCATTGACCCCGACAATATGATCATCATCTCCCCCGACGAGGGCGGCATGAGCAAGTGCATGTATTACAGTTCCATCCTCGGGTTGGACCTGGGCATGTTCTACAAGCGCCGCAACTATTCGGTGGTGGTCAACGGCAAAAACCCCATCGAGGCGCACGAATATCTGGGCAGAGATGTCAAGGGGCGCGATGTCGTCATTGTGGACGACATGATCTCCTCCGGCGAATCTGTCATTGATGTTGCCACCCAGCTCAAAGAAAAGGGTGCCCGCCGCATCTTTGTCTTTGCTTCCTTCGGCCTGTTCTGCAACGGTCTTGCCGAGATGGACAAGGCCTATGCCGACGGCTATATCACCAAGATCTTCACCACCAACCTGATCTACCGTACCCCCGAGCTGCTCTCGCGCGAATGGTATGCCGAAGTCAACATGTGCAAATACGTGGCTCTTTTGATCGACGCGCTCAACCACGACCAGTCCATTCTTGTATTCCAGTTAGTACTAAAGATACACAAGAACTAGATTTAGATTCTGCTTTTGTCAAAGACTTATATAATAAAGTCCAAAC
>CAMGGT010000160.1 GCA_946055715.1 uncultured Clostridia bacterium
CGGGAAGTGCAGACAAGAGGGCAAGTCAAACGTGGTCTTCTTACGCATCCGGTCGCCCGGGCGTGCGGCAAGCGGAAAAATCAAAAGCCCCCGAAGCCGTAGAAAAACAGCTTCAGGGGCGAAACAGATCCGCGGTACCACCCTGATTACGCTCCCAAACCGCGTGGGTCGGGACCGTCTCTTCACGCTCTGACAAGCGCTTTGCCATGATAACGGGGCAAGCCGGGGGCGCTTACTGTCTGTTCGGCGACCCTGCTCCGGAAGGAGACTTTTTTTGTGTGCCATACTGCCTTTCACCCACCGGCAGCTCTCTGCAATGGTAGACGCAAAAAAATAATTCCATCAACGCATTTCTTTTTCCCGCCGCCCATCCGGGAATGGCAGGATGAGTGTATTGTACCACACGCAAAACAGCTTTGTCAAGGGCAAAAAACGACACGGATGCATTTTGGGCAAAAAGCAGAAAAGAGGGGGGCTCTTTTGCGGGGGCGGCGGGGCAATTCGCCCAAACCGCCACCCCGACCGTCCCTGTCCGAGAAAGACAAGCGGACGCGAATGTTACAAGGGAGTCTGTTCGCTTTTTGCCTCTGCGGTCACATCCGTCAGTTGTCTGACCCAGGTGCCGCGGCGCAACAGCACAAAGCCGAGGCAGGCCTTGAGTGCCTCCGTCATCTGACAGATGAAGTACAGCGGGCGAATGTCCATGTCCGTCAGCCGCGAGAGCGCAAAGGAAAGCGGCATCACCACCACCCACATGAACACGCAGTCAAACAGCAATGTCACCATGACCTGCCCGCCGGAACGGATGGTGAAATAAGCGGCGTTTGCGTAGGCGCAGAAGGGCATGGAGAGGGCCGAGACCACGATCATATAGGCGGCCAGTTTCCGCGCCGCCTCGGTGGTGTTATACAGCAGGGGGAAGAAGGGGCCGATGGTCGCCAGCAAGCCGCCAAAGACCAGAGAGCAAAGAATAGAGAAGGTGATCAGCCGTCTGTCTGTCTCTTTGGCCTCCTCCAGTTTGCCCGCACCCAACAGATGCCCCACAATGATGGCAATGGCAGACCCAAGTGCCATGTAGGTGATGCTGAAGACATTGAAAATGGTGGAGCAGATGTTCTGCGCCGCCACCGCATGCAGGCCGCGGGTGGCATAGCACTGGTTGCGCATGGTGACGGCCAGCGACCACAAAAATTCGTTGACCATCAGCGGCAGCCCCCTCACGGCAATGGAAGCAAACAGTTTTCCGGGAATGCGGAAGGAGGCGTAAGCCCCCTTCAGATACGGGCAGGTGGCGGGGTGGGTGTGCCCCCAGATGACCAGAATGGCCAGTTCCGCTACGCGCGAGACCACCGTGGCCACCGCCGCCCCCCGCACCCCCAGCGCGGGCGCGCCGAACGCGCCGAAAATGAGGATGTAGTTGAGGGCAAAATTAGTGACCACCGCGACGATACCCGCCTTCATGGGCAAAACGGTCTCGCCTGTCTCGCGCATGGTGGAGGCGTATGCCTGCGACAGGGCGAACGGCAAAAGGCCCGCCAGCATGACCGACAGATAGGCCTTTCCCTGTGAGAGAGTCAGCGCGAGGTCACCCTCCGTCTCTCCCTGATGCAAAAACAGCGAGATCAGCGGGTCCCTCGCCAGTTGCATGGCCACCCCGCACACCAGTGTGGCAACTGCGGCGATCAGCAGTTTGAAGCGGAAGGTGTCCCGCACGCCGCGCGTGTCGGAGATGCCGTGATACTGGGCGGTAAAGATGCCCGCCGCCGACACCGCGCCGAAGATGAGCAGGTTAAAGACAAAAATAAACTGGTTGACAATAGAGACGCCCGACATCGGTTCCGTGCCCAGCCGCCCCACCATGATGTTGTCCAGCAGACTGACAAAGTTGGTGATGCCGTTCTGCACCATGATGGGCACGGCCACCGCCAACACGGAACGGTAGAACGCTTTGTCTCCGAAATAGGTCTTGCGAAAGTTCTGAAGTTTGTGCATGGTCGTCTTTCCATTCGTATGTTTGGGACTGCGCTTTGCCTTGCTTCCGACGCGGAAAGGTCGCCCCGTCAGGCATGCGCCTCGCCTCCGTACTTTCGGAGGAGATAGTCCACATAGTAGTGCGGGTCAAACGGCTCGCCCGTGGCCAGCAGGATCAGCTCTTTGGGATACTTGGATGCGCCGTATTTATGCAGGTGTTCGCACAGCCAATCTGCCACTTTTTTGACAGAACCCTCCCGCAAAGCGGCATCTATGTCGAGGTCACGCGACATGGCATGGTAGATCTGGGCGGCATAGGCAGAGCCCAGCGCATAGGTGGGGAAATAGCCCACATCCCCGCCTGCCCAGTGCATATCCTGCAAACAGCCCTCCCTGTCGGAGGGGACATCCACGCCGAGATAGGCCTTGTATTTTGCGTTCCAGGCGGCGGGGATGTCGGCGGCTTCCAGCTGCCCCGCCATGACCTCTTTTTCGATCTCATAGCGGATCAGTACATGGAGCGGGTAGGTCAGCTCGTCGGCCTCGGTGCGGATCAGCGAGCATTCTGCACGGTTGATGCAGGCGGTGAACTCGGCGGCCGTGACCCCTGCGAGTTGCTCGGGAAACACGGCCTGCAAGGCGGGAAAGTGGGTCTCCCAGAAGGCGGGACTGCGGCCGATCATGTTCTCCATCAGGCGCGACTGGCTCTCGTGCAGGGCAAGACTGGCACCGCCGCCGCATCCGGTCCCCTCCAGTTCCGGTGCCACCTGCAGTTCATACAGGCCGTGCCCCATCTCATGGATGGCAGAAAAAATGAAGGAGAAAAGGTTGTCTTCATAATAATGGTTGGTGATGCGTACATCGTGCGAGCCGTTGTTGGCGGTGAAGGGATGCTCGCTTTCCAGCATGGCTGTGCGCTCGGGATCAAAGCACATCACCTTTTGCAGATAAGCCGCAAACCGCTTCTGCCCCTCAACGGGGTAGGTCTTTTTGGCAAATTCGGGGAGGGGTTTTTGCGTTTTTGCGACTTTTTGCACCAACGGGACGATCTTTTCTTTGATCAAAGCGAAAAACCGGTCATAGTCTGCGGCCGTGTAGCCCGGCTCAAACATGTGCAGATACACATCATAGCCCTCCCGCCCGTCTCGCCCCACCCAACCGGCGTACTTCCGGCAATAGCGGAAGATCTTGTCCAGATAGGGCAAAAACAGCGAAAAGTCGCTCTTCTGCTTGGCCTCCACATAGGCCGGATAGGCGCGACTTTGCAGATCGGTAAAGGCCAGGTACTCCTCTTTGGGGACCCGCCGCAGGTTCTCGATGGCCTCCTGCTTGCAGACGATCTCGTGTGCCAGTGCGGGGTCAAGCGTGTCTGCCGCCGCCGCAAGGGTGGCCACCGCCTCCCGGTAGGTGTCGGAGGTGGTCATGTCATACTGCATGTCCGACAGGGCGGACAGCTGACGGGAGCGAAAGTCGATCGCGCGCGGAGGCATCACCCCCGTTTCGGTGTCAAGCGAAGACAAAAACCAGCAAAGCCCAAAGGCATTTTCTTTTTCTCTTGTCTGCAGATAGTATTCTTTTGCCTGTGATACGGTCATGGCAAGTACCCCTTTCTCTTATGTTCGGCTGTCTCCCGCGCCCGACGGGCAAAGACGGGCGGCATGCCGCAGAGCCCGCGGCACAGCCGCGCGTCCCGATACAGTATAGCACACCCGCGCAAAAAGGGGAAGCCAATTTCGGTTTTTCTTTACTTTCTTTTTTCTTTTTCTTCTGTAATATGCTGCAATCGTCTGCTTTT
>CAMGGT010000161.1 GCA_946055715.1 uncultured Clostridia bacterium
TTTTGCGGTCGTTTGGTCTACAGCAGTATGCCATTATTGAAAGTAGTGGGGAGCCCCTCTTTATAGAGATGTCCGTCGCCGGAGAACATCAGCAGCTTGGGGAAGGTGATGCCATCCTCAAACGCGGAGAAGCGGATGACCGTCATGCCGCTGTGGTTGTTCATAAACCGCACGAAATACGGCAGGGGAATGTCCATGACATGGGCAAGAAAGGCGCGGCCGAAGCCCCCGTGGGCGAACAGGGCAATGCGCCTTTCGTTTGGTTCGGTGGCGGTGTAGCAATGGTTTTGGGTGTCGTGCAGGTATCCAAGCGAGGCGAGAAATTCGTCTGTGTGCCGTGCGATGCGCAGGTAGCCCTCGCCGCATTTCGTGTCGGCAAACAGCGGGTGGCGGTACCATTCAAAGCCCATTTGGGCCACATCGTTCTGCCCCATGCGCCGCAGAAAGGACGCCGACTCAAAGAACCAGCGCCGCTGTCCGTCTTCGTCTGTGATGCTGAAGTCCCGGTGGGCCAGGTCTTCGTGGCACCAGTCCATTTTGTGGATCTCTTTGTGTAGTTTGTCTGCCAGCGGCTGTGCCGTCTGGCATGCGCGGACGGAGCTGGAAGCATAGATCTCGTCAATTTGCGACAGAAGCAGGCGTCGGCTGAGGGCCTCGGCTTGCGCTTTTCCCTTTTCGGTGAGTTGGTCGGGGTCATAGATGGGGTCGCCGTGGCGCAGAAAATAGAGCAGCATAGCGCATCCTTTCGGTTGTTTTTTACAGGGGAGGATCATTTGCCGGGCAGGCCAAAACGCACAGGCAACAGGGGGGCTGTCGGTGTGGCCGGGGCAAGTCGGGCTTGGCTTGTTTTCGGCCGCCCGCATTTTGGGCAGGTGTCGATGTGTGAGGGCAGGGCGCACCTGCAGATCATATCATCCCGATGACCGAAGGGCATCCCCGACGGGGTCAGGTCGTCCGCACATCTGCCGGCATCATGATGATCGCATGGCGCATGTCGGTTTGTCACATACCGTGGTCAAAAGAGAAGCCCCGGCGCAGTTGAAAAACCGAACCGGGGGCAGAAAAGAAGCACACCGCATGGCCCGCAAGCCCCCGATACGGCACAGTATGTTTGGAGAATGACAAGCGGCGGTGTGGGGTTCTGACGACACATTTTGTCTGATAGAATGTGTTTGGGTCATGGCAGCTCCACCGGCGGCGAGAAGAAATACCCCTGATAGTTGTTGCATCCTGCCCGGTGCAACCGTTCTTTGAGCTCTTCGGTTTCGACAAATTCCGCCAGGACGGATACGCCAAGCGACCCCGCAAGCTGAACGATGGAGGCGATGATCTCGCCGCAACGGGGATTGGTCATCATGCCGCGCACCAGACTTCCGTCCAGCTTGATCAAGTCAAATATCTCTTCTTTGAGGTAATGGATGGAGGTCTGCCCCGCAGAAAAATCGTCAATGGCAAAGCGGATGCCGTATGCTTTCATTTCGCGGAAATGTTGCAGCAACCGACTGTCAAAAGCGATGGCGGCGCGCTCTGTGACTTCAATGCACAGTTGCCCGGGCAAAAGCGCCTTTTCTTCGCAAAGCGTTTTCAGATACGCCCAATAGGTGTCGCTTGCGATCGTATACCCCGAGACATTGACAGAAAGCTTGATGCCGTCTCCGAAGCGGGCATAAAGCTTTTCTCTGTCGCACAGTGCTTTCTTGAGGATATCCTGCTCAAAGGCCTCCAGCATCTCGCCTTCTCTTGCCAGGCGGATGGTCAGCGGGGGCGGGATGAGGCCATAGATCGGGTGCTTCCAGCGGAGAAGCGCCTCAACGCCGATGCAGTGGCCGTCATAGTTGTATTGCGGTTGGTAAAACAGGCAGTATTCCCCTGCGGCGATCGCACGCTTGAGGTCAAGGATCAGCGCTTTGGCCACGCGGCCGAAGTCTCCGCTCATCTCCGAAAGACGGACGGCCTGCAGACGCTCTTCGTTTGCGGCATAGTATCCGGCAAAGGATTGATAGTAACTGAGATTGCGGGCTTTGCGCAGATGCCCCATCATGTACACAAACGGCGCATAGATCGCGGTGCCCACAAGAAGATTGAAGAGTTGCAGCAGACTGCCCGCCACCGACCCGGTGGCCATATATCCGCCGATCAGAACGGGGGTGGACCATTCCACCGCCGAGGCGATGACCGGCACAAGCCCCAGGGCGGTTGCCGCATAGGCGATGAGATACTGCACGACGGGGACGGTGATAAAGGGGATGAGGATGACGGGGTTGAACACGATGGGCAGCCCAAACACCATCAGTTCGTTGATGTTGAACACCATGTGGAATGCCGAGGTCTTGGCAATATCCCGCATGCTTCTGTCCTTCGAAAACAGCAGGATCGCCAGCAAAAGACAGATGCTGCTGCCGCACCCGCCCATCAGAATGAAGCAATCAAAAAAGGGTTTGCAGAGAATGTCGGTCGCCTGTCCGCCCGAGGCCACCGCTTCAATGTTCTTGTCCAGCAGCGGCACAAAAAATGTGTCTGATACCCCTTGCAGGCAGTTGCCCCCGTGTATGCCGAAGAACCACAGAACACCCGAGAGAAGCACGAAGACAAACCCCCGGCCGAAAGAAGAGGAGCCCTGCAGGAAAAGCCGGTTGAGAAAATCTGAGATCAGTTCGTTGAGATTTGCCTTGCCCGTCAGCGTCACAAGAAAGGACAGCGCAGAGGCGAGGATGATGATGACAGCGGTGGGAAGGATGGCGATCAGCGTATGGTTCAGGCGAGAATCTGCCCCGTATGAAAAGCTCTCCCGGTGGACGGATATCCTGCGGTAAACGGCAAGATAAAGGGCAGAGGCGGCGATGGAGGTCACCATGGCCACGAAAACCGAAACCGCCCCCAGCGTCGAGAAGTCAAAGTTCTCCGCGGTGATGCCGTCCATGATCAAAAAGGCGACGAGCGCGGTAAGTATGCACCAGATGTCGGTCTTTTTTTCCGGATCCTTGAGAGAGCAGTAGCTGTAGCTGAACGAGATCGCCATATAGACCGAAAGCAGGCCGAAGGTCCCCATGTATACGGCATGAAAAAACTGATAGAGAAACCCGCCGGCAAATGTCTGGATAAAGGTGATGTACGCCTCATTGGGGAAGGCATAGAGGGCGAGGGCAAATGCACCGACGGTCAGCACCGGAACCATGTTGATCAGCCCCGCGCGAATGACCCTGACGAGCAGCGTGCCTTCGATTTTCTCAATCAGCCCGATAAAGCGTTTTTGAGCGCCGCCAAACACGCGTCTCATGAGATGCCCTCCTTTCCGTTTTTTTGCACTTCCTCGCGGTCAACATACCCGTTTGCGGGCAGACGGGCAAACATTCCGCCCTTGACGCGCAAGGCGCGGCGTCTTACCTCAAAGATGGTGTTGCACCCGCTCCGTTTTTCATCGGAAGATCGTCAATTACACATAGTAAATGTACCATATCTCCCCTGCTTTGTCAATAAAAACCGTATGATCCTTCTTGATCCTTCTTGATTCCTTCTTGATCCTTCTTGGACTCCTTCTTGGATGAAAAATTCATCTTTTGTTTTGCTGTTTATTGAGTTGAAGCAATCGAACATCGGCCGCGAAGAATCAAGTTTTGATTGTGTTACATCGTACTACGGTGAAAAAAACAAACCGGCGGGCATTCTTTATGCCTCCCTCCGGGATGGGAGCAAGGAGCCCGCGGGCGCAAAAGCAAAGCAGCTTGCCTTATTGCGGGCGGATATGGAATC
>CAMGGT010000162.1 GCA_946055715.1 uncultured Clostridia bacterium
TTTGCATTTAATGCAGTTCTTAACGATTTTAGTCTTCATCTTCAATGTTTCTCCTTTAGCATAATGACATTGTATTATCACTATTAACTGAGTCACCGTTTCTCAACTCAGCTATTTCCTCTTGCATCTGCTTTATCAGTTCTGCTAATTTCCTTTCGCACTCTTCTTTCGTTGGTGCATAGATGTTTCTAGGTATTCTCTCTCCATTGACTGTAGGTGTATATCTTCCTTGCCAACAGTTCTTACTTACTTGCGTTACGTAACCGGTTCCTGGCTTTCTCTTCTTACCTTTGTAAGGGGTGTACTTTTCTCGCGGTGTCTTTGGAGGCTTGATCGGTTCGTTCTCTACAATCGCTTCACTATCTACTCCCGATATTACACCCATTGCTCTATCAATGCTTCTGGCTGCGTTTTGCAATCCTTCGTCAGTAATAGGTTTACGGTTACCTTTGGGACTTCGTTGCTTTGAGTCAACCTATCCGCCTATTACGCCTTCGTACCGAGTTTCTGTCCGTCAGGCTACGATTTCGCTATCCCTTCTTCTCGCCTGCACCTCACGATGCAAACCTTGGGAGTCGCTTTCGGGTTGGTCGGTAACTACCTCCCAGCGGACTTTCACCGCAGAGCATTGATATGCCCGTCATACGCAAAAAGAGGCTTCGCAAGCGAAACCTCTTAATTATCAATAAGCTAGGCTAGGAGAAACTGTTGGCGATCTCAATGAGTCTATCGAATTCAAAACGTTTTTGATTGCCTGTTTCCTCTGATTCTTCTTATTTTTTTCTGAAAGAATTTTTCGAAAAAGACTTGCAATTTTTACTCGAAAGAGTTACAATGTGACAAACGATTTATAGGTATAATTCTATGCGTTTAGGCAATGATTTTCTCATAGATAGATAGCTCTCGTGGTTGTTTTGAACTCGAGAAATTACTTGTGACCACTTTGACCACTTTTAGTAATTTCGAAAGTGAAAAACGACCACTTTTTTGACCACAGTTGGAGTTGTGCTATGCGTAAAATTTAACGCTAGATGTGCATATTGTAAACTAGGGTTAACAGAATAATGCCAAATGTGCGTATTTTTTACCTTAATTTGCCAAAATTTCGGTTGGGGTTATGGCGGAACACGCCGATCATTTTAGATGACGGTAGGGGAGGTGCGATGCCATTTGCGACAAATGGCATTGCTCCCCCCGCTTCGCGGTCCCACTTCCCCCACCGGGGAAGGCATTGAACAGTTTGACCTTTGGTGGGCTTATCGGAGCGTGGTGTTTCACCTATGCGATAAGGGGCTGCTGCGAATGCACTTTTCCGAGCATTCGCAGCAGCCCCGGTTTTATGTGGGATAATGGTGCTTTTTCATCATGGGAGGCGGGCGGCGGCTTGCGCCGCCGGATGAGGTTATTTCAGCATGGACACGGCGTCGGCAATGGTCTTTTCCAGCGCCTCACGGCCGTATTTGTCCACATCCGCCTTGCTCTTTTCACCGTGGGTCAGGCATCCGGCACCCCCGATGCACCCGCCCACGCAGGCCATACCCTCAATGAAGTTGGCGTCCAGCTTGCCTTTGCTCTTCTGAAGCAGGGCGATCTTGCATTGCTCGATGCCGTCGCAGGAGCAGGGTTTGAGCAGGAAGTCCAGCCCCTGTTCGCGCAGGCCCTCTGCCACCGCGTCCGACAGACCGCCGCAACGGGCAAAGATGCGGCCGAAGTAGGAGGCGTTGTCCAGCACGCCCTCTTCCAGCGTGGTGATGTCTATCTCACGACTGTCAAAGAGCGCCTGCAACTCTTCAAAGGTCAGGACAGCGTCCACATAGGGCTTGACGCTCTCTTTCTGCACTTCCATTTTCTTGGCGGTGCAAGGGCCGATAAAGACGGTTTTGCAAGCCGTCTCATGCTCTTTGATGTACTTGGCGATGGTGGCCATGGGGGAGAGGTTGTGTGAGACAAAGGGGACAAGATTGGGGAAATTCTTGTGGATATAGTCCACAAATGCCGGGCAGCAGGAGCTGGTCAGAAACCCCTTTTCGGCCAGTTCTTTTGACTCTGCCTGCGCCACCATATCCGCGCCCAGCGCCGCTTCAATGACGGTGTGGAAGCCCAGTTTGCGCAGGCCGGTGATGACCTGCCCCAGCTTGGCATAGGTGAATTGGCTGGAGATGGAAGGGGCCACGATGGCATAGATCTTGTAGTTGCGGTTGCCGTGGCTGCCTTTGAGCATGTCGATGACATTGAGAATGAAGGACTTGTCGGAGATGGCCCCAAACGGGCATTGGTACACGCAGGCGCCGCAGGAGATGCACTTGCTGTTGTCGATGCAGGCCTGTTTGTCTTCTCCCATGGAAATGGCCTTGACCTTACAGGCCGTCTCGCACGGGCGCTTGTAGTTGTGGATGGCGCTGTAGGGGCAGACCTTAGAGCAGGCGCCGCATTCCCGGCACTTGGTCTTGTCGATGTGGGCCACATGGTTCTGGTCGAAGGTGATGGCGCCAAAGCGGCACACATCCTCACAGCGGTGGGCCAGGCACCCGCGGCAGGCCTGGGTGACCTCATAGCCGCCCATGGGGCATTCGTCACAGGCGATGTCGATGACCTCAATGACATTGGGGTTGCTCTTGTTGCCCCCCATGGCCAGCTTTACGCGCTCGGCCAGAATGGCGCGCTCCTTGTATACACAGCAGCGCATGGTGGGGGTTTTGCCCGGAACGATGGTTTTTGGAATGTCGATGGCGGTCTCGGGCAGTCTGTCTGCCCATGCTTCTTTGGCCACTTCACGCAGGACTTTATACTTTAAGTGCTGTACTTTGGTATCAAATTTTCTCATGGTTTTCCTCTCAGAAATAACTGACCTTGATCCTTTTTCCCATTTGTTTCAGGCAGGCCGACAACTCTTCCACCAGGTTCATCTTGATGTTGAAAGTGATGGGGAGATCGGGGTTCTGATGGGCGGGGTTGACGGCTCTGCCCACAAAAAAGTTGATGTCTGTGGCTTCTTCAAACAGCAGGCGGCAGATGAGCGAGGCGCCGTCCTGCCCGAAGCTCCATTTTTCGTAGAGTTTGTTTTCGCCCAGCGCGTCATGGGCATACTCCACCACGCGGTTGATGGTGATGACCCCTTCCGTGACCAGGTCAACTCCTTCGATCTCGGCAATTGGGGGCACATCCCCCCCGATGAACTGCAAGCTGGCCTTGACGGGCTTGCCCAGATATTTGGCGGCGATGGAAGAGGTGGTGCCGCCGCAGACGATGTGCTTACCCTCTTTGGAGAAGAACAGCGCCATCATGCGGTTGCAGTCGTCGCGGTTGCGGGGCGGGCCGAAGAGGATGTTCATGGGCTCTCTGCGCCGGATCTTGACCACACAGGCGGTGGCATCGTCTCCGGGGCGGCTCTCATACAGCCGGTTGACCTCGTCCAGCAGAATGGTGGACAGCGTCTTGGCGGTAAAGCCCGCGGCGGAGGTGGCCTCCATGTATTCGATGATGTCTTTGCGCTCCCAGCCGAAGTTGTAGGCCATGCCGATGCCGGCATGGGGGCAACCGTCGCTCATGGCGATGAAGATGTCGTCTTCCTGCAGTTTGATGACCGAGCGCAGGATCTTCTTGCCGCCGATGTTCATTTCGGTGGTGGGATAATCCAGATTCTTGCCGTCCCGCAGCAGAATGACCTGGGGATTGTCATACTGGATCAGTTCCATTTCGCGGTTGT
>CAMGGT010000163.1 GCA_946055715.1 uncultured Clostridia bacterium
ATGAAGAATGAAATAGAGTTGCGGCAGAAATCGTCCGAAGGTATTTGCTCTGCGGTTCTTTCTTTTCGTTTTTGTCGAAGAGAATTGTCATAGGCTTTTTTCGTTTTCTTCACGAAAAGTTTTTGAGAGGGGGTGTGGGCTGTCGCATTAAGGCAGGGTAGAAAAGTAGGTTGTTGCAAGTTGGTTTTTGCATTTGCGACAGCCCCGCATAAAAAGGCCGCCCCCGCGAAAATAAAAAAAGGGCTGTTGCGGTTTGCAACAGCCACAATGGTCAGCGGCGGTCGTCTTGCAGGTGCTTGATCTGCTCGTAGACGGGCAGGGCGGTGCGGCAGGCGGTGAGCGGCGAGACGGAAATGTAGCCGTCGGCCACGGCGTCCACATCCAGGGTCAGGTCATGGCGGTTCTGATGGACGCAACAGCCCCGCGCCTGATACAGGTCGTTTTCCTGCGGCTCGAAGGTGTCGGAATAGAAGGCACCGCCCTGGCGCGTGACGCGGATGCCCTTGGCATCGGCGGGGATGTTGACATTGTAGAGATCGTGCAGGTCAAACAGGCGGTGGCGGCAGAAGAAGTCCCACACATCATCCAAAGAGGAAAGTGCGGGGTCAAAACTGTCAAAATCGGTGGAGAGCGCCAACGCCGGGATGCCCAACAGAGATGCCTCAAAGACGGCACCGGCGGTGCCGGAATAGAGAATGTCAAAGCCCATGTTGTACCCGCGGTTGATGCCGGAGATGATCAGGTCGGGCTTCATGTTCATGCCCAGCACGGCCATGCGCACGCAGTCGGCGGGGGTGGAGTCCACCGTCCAGGCAGTGACGCCCGGCAGGGCATCCGTCTGCTTCACTTCAAAGGGGGCGCGCAGGTTGATGGCGTGGCTTTTGCCGCTTTGCTCATGTTTGGGCGCCATCACCGTCACCTCGCCCAGCTTCTGCGCCCACTTGGCCAATGGATGCAGGCAGGGGGAAGAAATGCTGTCGTCGTTTGTAATCAGAATTCTCATAACCAGCCCTCGTGCGTCATTTTGTATTCGCCCAGCAGTTTGTCGGCGTCGGCTACCAGCGCGCGCATCTCGGCCGGCGACTTCACGGTCGCGCCGCTGGCGCACTCATGCCCGCCGCCATTGTATTTTTCGGCCAGGCGGTTGATGTGCAGAAACCGGGAGCGCAACCGCACGCGGATGGTCTTGTCCGGGTTTTCGATAAAGGCAAGCCAGATCAGGCAGCCCTTGATGGAGGAGAGCATGGTCACGGAGTTGCTGGCCTCCTCGCTTGACAGGCCAAACTTCTTCTGGGTCTTCGCATCCACCAGAAAATAGGCCACGCCGTTTGGCGTGATCTTCATCTTTTTGTACATGTAGGATTTGAATTTCAGCACGTCAAAATCTTCCATATACAGGCGGGCAAACAGCGTTTCGGTGTCGATGCCCGTCTCAAGCAATGCCGCACCACAACGCAGCGTGTCGCCGCTGACGCTGTAACGATAGCGGCCCGAGTCGGTCATCATGCCTGTATACAGCGCAAGCGCCGCCTCTTGGGGCATTTGCAACTGCGAGCGGAAGGTCAGATAAAAGTCCGCGATCATCTCGCACACGGAAGAGCGCTGGTCTTCCACCCACGAAATGTCGCCAAACGGACGGATGTCCACATGGTGGTCGATCTTGACGGTTTCTTTGGCCAGGTTCACACGCTTGTTGGAAATGCGGTCCACCGTGGCGGTGTCCAGCACCAGCTGGAGCGCGCCCGCGTATGCTTCGTCCGAAATGTCATCGCAGGCATCTCCCAGAAACGCCACATAGTCCGAAAAGTCATCGTTGACCAGCAACACTTTCTTTTGGGGGAAGGTGGCCCGCAGGATCGCGGCCAGTCCGCAGGTGGAGCCGACGGCATCCCCGTCCGGGCGGATGTGACGTGAGATGACAATGGTGTCGTAGGCCAGAATTTTATCGAAGATCTGCTGTTTGATGTTTTGGTTCATTTTGCTTTCCTTTCAGTCGTTTTGCGCCAGCGCGCACAGGTCGCGCAGCATGGCCATGGCGGCCTCGCGGTCTTTTACGGTGGCGCCGCTGGCCTTGGCATGCCCGCCGCCGCCGTATCTGACGGCAATGGGGTTGATGTTATACTTGGAAGATCGCAACTCGCACAGCACGCCCTGCTCCGTCTCGGTGAAGTTCACCCAGATGTCGATCCCTTTGATGTCGGCCATCGTGCCCACCATCCCCCGCGAGAGGGTAAAGGTGTCGGCCCCCGCCTCGGCGACCTCTTCCTTGGTGGTGTAGATGTAGGCCACGCCCGGGGCGGCCTTTTGAATCTTCAGCACAAAACGCGCGCGCAACTGCACGGATTCCAGCGCATCCGCATAAAGATTGCCATAGACAGAGGTGAGGTCAAAGGGCGTCTCTGTAAGAAAGGAGGCCAGCGCAAAGGTGCGGGCGGTGGTGGCATCATAGCGGAAGCGGCCGCTGTCTGTCACCATGCCGGTGTAAAGCGACTTTGCCGCCTGTGGCGTCAGCCGCAGGCCGGCCTCTTTGGCCAGGGCGGCGATCATGCCGCAACAGCTTTCAAAGGATGTGTCTGTGATCTCGGTGTCGGCGATGTGCTCGCAGAAGATGTGGTGGTCGATGCGCAGGGTGCGGTCGGCGGTTTGATAGCGGTCGTCGCAGATGAGGGCGGCGGCCGAGGTATCCAGAATCACGGCCAGTGCCCCGTGCCAGGCCTCGTCGGGCAGCTCGTCCATGACAGCGCCCTCCATGAAGGCATAGCGCCCCGCGCCGTCCCCCGTCATGAAGACTTCCTTTTGGGGGAAATTCTCGCGGATGATCTCCCGCAGGCCGATCTGACTGCCCAGGGCGTCTCCGTCCGGGTTTTTGTGGCGGTGGATGATGATGCGGTCATATGCCTCTATCAGTTGCAATGCTTGTTCGAACATGGCCGTTCCTTTCCTTCATTCAAAATAATCCCTGTAGGACACGCGGATGGGGCTGTCGGGAAACAGCACCCGGTACAGATCCACAAAGTAGTCGTCTGTCATGCTGGCAATGTAGTCCACCACGATGCGGTGGGGGTCGATGTCTTCATAGGTGGTTTTGCGGCGGGTGTATTCGCGGTTGACATAGTCGATGTGGTGGGTGAAGATGGGGGAGGTGCGATCTTCCCGCAGCAGATCGGAGAGCAGTCGGTCATACATCTGCGCCATCATGGGCTTGACGGTCGTGTCAAAATGCGCCATGGCGGTGATGTGGTTGTAGATCTTGCGGTAGTTCTCCGCGCGGGAGGCCATCAGCGCCTCCAGGTGGGCGGCATCCATGCCGATATAGGGCTTGCCGTAGCTGTTGACGATGATATTGACCGTCATGTTGTTGACGATCTCTTCAGAGGTGAAACCGATGACCTCGTTTGAAAACTCCTTCTGGGAGATAAATCCCGCGTGTTCGGCATCATACCTGTCTTTGCCCACATAGGCAATGATGTCGGAGATGCGCACCACATATGCTTCCAGCGTGGCGGGGGCAATGCGGTACTTCTGCGTTTTGTCGGCATCGCAGGAGGCAAGCTGACGGTCAAATTCCTCAAAGGAAGAGACGGGCCGCGGGTGGTATTCGCATCTGTCCAGCACCACATTGTGGCTGACAATGCCGTTGAGGGTCTGCAGGGTGATGTTGTAGGGAAAGATGCCGTCCAGCACCCGCG
>CAMGGT010000164.1 GCA_946055715.1 uncultured Clostridia bacterium
GAGATCCGCCGCAATGATATGGCAAACAAACTGGGGTGCGCCCCCAGCCAGATCAACTATGTCATCACTTCCCGCTTTACCCCTCAGCACGGCTACCTCGTGGAGAGCCAACGGGGCGGCGGCGGATATGTGCGGATCGTCCGCAAGCAGATGCACCGCGACGAATACCTGATGCACTTCTTTCACGCCGTCGGCGCGACCCTCTCGGAGTCGGAAGCGCGCGCGATGATTGACAATCTGTGTGCGACCAGAGCCGTGGAGTCGGGTACCGCTGCCGCCATGCAGGCGGCCGTGTCTGCACAGGCACTGGCAGGCATCGAAAACAAAGTGCAACGGGACGCGGTGCGTGCCGACATTCTGCGCCAGCTGGTGCTGTCACAGATGCTGGCAAAGTAAAAGGTGGGCCATACGAGCCGCGCCGCTTTCCTGCCGGAATCGGCCGGCAATCGTGCCAGACAATGATACAATGTTTTCCGCCCTCGGCGGAGAAAGGAAGATACGAATATGATCTGTCAAAGATGCAAAAAGAACCCCGCTTCTTTCTTCTATGAAGAGAATGTTAACGGGCAAAAGAAAAAATATGTGCTGTGCGCCGAATGTGCCGATGAGCTGCGCCAAAGCGGCGAGCTGCGTATGAACTTCGGCGCGTCTCCCCTCTCCCTGTTCGGAGACGGGGACGACAGTCTCTTCTCCGGCCTTTTCGGCGGGTATGCCCTGCCCACCGTGCAACCACGCGCCAAGCGCTGTGAGTTGTGCGGACTGCGCTTTTCGGACATTGTCAACGCCGGAAAGGTGGGCTGCCCGCAATGCTACCGTACCTTTGCCGACGAGCTCTCCCCCACCCTATTTGGCATTCACGGTTCTGCCGTTCATCGCGGACGCAGGCCGCACCACCTGCAAACCGAGGGGGCCGGCGCAGAAGGTACAGCAGAAAATGCCGCGCGAACTTCCGCCGAAGCAGGTGAAAACGGTGAGAATATCGCCGAAACCCCTGCCGGATCTGCCCAAAATGACGAGGTTGCCGCCCTTCGTGCGCAACTGAAGCAGGCCATCGCCGAAGAGGCGTTTGAACGGGCGGCGGAACTGCGCGATCAGATCAAAAAAGCGGAAGGAGGCAACTGATATGCCTTGGTATGAAAGAAGCGGTCCCGGTAAGGATGTGTTTGTCAGCACGCGCGTGCGGCTGGCCAGAAATGTCTGCGGCTATCCGTTTGGTGACCGCCTGACGGACAGTGCCGCAAAAGAACTGATCGCAAGGGTGACGGCGCTGTTTCCCCCGAAGGAGGGCTATACCGTCACCGATATGCAGAAGCTGACGCCGGACGAGGCGGTCGCGCTCTGCGAAAAGCACTACATCAGCCCCGAATTTGCCGAAAAGAAGGAGCCGCACGCCCTCATCACGGAAGAGACTTCCGGGCTTTCTGTGATGGTCTGCGAGGAAGACCACCTGCGCATCCAGGCGATGGCCGCGGGCTTTGCCCCCGAAGAATGTCTGCAGAACGCCCTGCGCGCCGAAGAAAAACTGGACGGAGCGCTGGAACTGGCCTTTGACGAAAAACTGGGCTACCTCACCCATTGCCCCACCAACCTTGGCACGGGTCTGCGCGTGTCTGTGATGATGTTTTTGCCCGCGCTGACCATGGCCGGACGTATGGCCTCCCTCTCTGCCCAACTGCAAAAGCTGGGGCTGGTCATCCGCGGCGTGCTGGGCGAGGGCTCCGGCTCGGCCGGCTATCTGTACCAGATCTCCAACCAGTTCACCATGGGGCTGTCGGAAGAAGAAACAGTCAAAAAGGTCAGCGACATTGTGCGCCGACTGGCCGAAAACGAGCGCACCCTCCGCCGTTCTTATGACCGTGTCACCCGTCTGCGCCTGGCAGACAAGGCCGGCCGCGCCGAGGGAACCCTTCGTTGTTCTCGCTTGCTTTCAAGCAACGACTTCTTTGGTGCATGGGCAGACCTGCGCCTGGGCATCTGCCTGGGGGAAAACGACAGCATTTCCACCGATGAATTGGATACAATGATATTTGAAGTTATGCCTGCGGCCATGACATTGCAAATGACCGACCGCGAAAGCGGCCTGCCGTTTGATATACAGCGCGACATCACCCGTGCGCGGGAAGTGGCGCGCCGCATGAGTGCGGGCAAATCAAAAAGAGGTGATTCAAAATGACCAACCGTTTTACATCCAAGGCACAGCACGCGCTGAACAGCGCGCTTGCACAGGCCGGACAGATGGGGCACACCTATGTGGGCTCCGAGCATATTCTGCTGGGTTTGTTGGATGACCCCGAAAGCACTTCCGCCAAACTGCTGGAAGGCAAGGGCATCAAGGCCATGCAGGTAAAGGAGGCCGTGGAGGAGTTTGCGGGCGTGGGCGCCCCCTCCGAGGACATCTCGCCCGCGGACATGACGCCGCGCACCAAAAAGATCATCGAAACATCTGCCCTCTATGCCAACCAGACCCGTTGCAATTATATCGGCACAGAGCATCTGTTGCTCGCACTGCTCTCAGAGGGTGACTGTGTGGCCGTGCGCCTGTTGCGCTCGCTTGGGGTCAACACCTCAGAGTTGCGGGACGAGACGGTGGCGTTTCTGACCTCGGCCGAAAAGGCGCAGGCCGCACAACAGCCCCGCGAGGGCAAGCAGCCCAAAAGCGAGCCATCGCTTGCCGGCATGCCGAACCTGCAGAACTATGGCCGTGACCTCACCGCCGCGGCGCGCGCCGAGAAGATCGACCCCATCATCGGCCGTGACGACGAGACGGCGCGCGTGATCCAGATCCTTTGCCGCCGCCAGAAAAACAACCCCTGCCTGATCGGTGAACCCGGCGTGGGCAAAACGGCGGTGGTGGAAGGACTTGCCCAGCGCATTGCCGACGGCAATGTGCCGGATCTGCTCAAAGACAAGATCATCGTCACGCTGGATGTGGCCTCCATGATCGCAGGTGCCAAATACAGAGGCGAATTTGAAGACCGCATGAAGGGCGTCATGGAAGAGGTGCGTCAGCACCCGGAAGTGATCCTGTTTATTGATGAGATCCACACCATCGTGGGCGCGGGTGCCGCAGAGGGCGCGGTGGACGCCGCCAACATCCTCAAACCCGCGCTGGCCAGGGGCGAACTGCAGCTCATCGGTGCCACGACCATCAGCGAATACCGCAAGCACATCGAAAAGGATGCCGCGCTGGAACGCCGTTTTCAGTCGGTGATGGTGGGCGAACCCACCCCCGACCAGACGGTGCGCATCCTCTATGGACTCAAAGACAAGTATGAAGCGCACCACAAGCTGAAGATCTCAGACGAGGCCATTGAGGCCGCGGTCAAGCTCTCCTGCCGGTATATCAACGACCGTTTTTTGCCCGACAAGGCCATTGACCTGATCGACGAAGCGGCCGCCAAGCTACGCATCCGCGAATGCACCACCCCTGACGACCTGCGGGCGCTGGAGACCGAAAAGGCCACCGTTGCGCGCGAGAAGGAAGAGGCCGTCAAAGCCCAGAACTTTGAGCAGGCGGCGCGTTGCCGCGACCGCGAAAAGGAACTTGCGGCCAAGCTGGAAAGCGAAAAGGCCGCCTGGGAACAGCGCAGCAGAAGCAGTGAACTGACGGTCACCGCCGCCGACATTGCCGATGTGGTGACCCTGTGGACGGGCATTCCGGTCAAGAAACTGGCCGAAGAGGAGGGCG
>CAMGGT010000165.1 GCA_946055715.1 uncultured Clostridia bacterium
CTGAAGCGTGGGAAGCAACCAATTCCGGGGGAGGGGAGGGGCTTTCCCCTCCCGAAAATTCGATGTGTAAAAAAGGGCTGTTGCAAATGCTTTTTCGCATTTGCAACAGCCCTTTCTATGTGTGCGCGGCGGGCGGTTCACGCGCCGTCTGGCGCACTCTTTGGCTTTGTGGCCAATGGCTCAGTCGTTGTTTGCGGTGGTGTCGTTTGCGGCATCACCGTCTTGGGTATTTTCGGTAGTCTCGTTCTTTTTGCCGATGGGCAGTTTGTTCACCAGCAGGTTGGTGAGGATGCCCAGGATCAGGGCGCAAGCCACAGCAGTGAGGGTCACTTTGCCGATGGTGAGGGCCATGCCGCCCACGCCGGCAATCAGGATGACAGAGACAACAAACAGGTTGCGGTTGTCGCCGAGGTCAACACCCTGGATCATCTTCAGACCGCTGACGGCGATGAAGCCGTACAGGGAGATGCACACGCCGCCCATCACACAAGAGGGGATGGTGGCAAGGAAGGTGATGAAGGGCGCGATGAAGGAGCAGATAATGGCCATGAAAGCCGTGATGGTGATGGTCCAGACAGAGGCATTGCCGGTGATGGCCACACAACCCACAGACTCACCGTAGGTGGTGTTGGGGCAGCCGCCGAAGAAGGCACCCGCCATGGAGCCGACGCCGTCACCCAAGAGGGTGTTGGACAGGCCGGGGTCTTCCAGCAGGTCTTTGTCAATGACGGTGGAGAGGTTCTTGTGGTCGGCAATATGCTCGGCAAACACAACGAATGCCACCGGCACATAGGCCACAAAGATGGTACCGAGGTAGGTCCAGAAACTGGCGCCTTCGCCGCCGAAGACATAGTCGCCGCTGAAGGCGGTGATGAAGGTGAAGTCGGGGTACCATTGCATGTCGGCAAATTTGCTGAAGTCGATGATCTTGAAGGTCTCTGCATCAAAGATGAAGCCGATGCCGGTGAAGATCGCGGCTAACGTATAGCCGGCCAGAATGCCGATGACAAAGGGCACGAGTTTGAGCATTTTTTTGCCGTAGACAGAGCAGATGATCACGGTGGCGAGTGTCACAAGTGCGCAGAGCAGTTGCAGGGCAGAGCGCCAGGTCATCACATGGGTGCCGCCGATGGCATCACCCACGGCATTGCCGGCAAGAGAAAGACCGATGATGGCCACGGTGGGGCCGATGACAACGGCAGGCATCACACGGTTGAGCCAGGCGGTGCCGCATTTTTTGACGATCAGAGCGATGACGACATACACCAGTCCGGCAAAGACGGCACCGATGATCAGTCCCAGATAGCCGGCCGACATCGACACACCGCCGGCAAAGGCGGCCGCCATGGAGCCGAGGAAGGCGAAGGAAGAACCGAGGAACACCGGGCTCTTAAAACGGGTGAAGAGTTGGTACACCAGCGTACCCACGCCCGCGCCGAACAGTGCGGCGGAAGTGGACATCCCATGCTTCACGATCATGGGGACGGCGATGGTGGCGGCCAGGATGGCCAGGAGCTGTTGCAGGGCGAGAAGCAAAACCTGTGGGAAACGGGGTCTGTCGCTGATTGAGTAAACCAATTTCATCTTTGTTTCCTCCATATTTGATGTGACAGGCAAACAAGTCCCACACGCCCGGCAGAAAAAAAGACCTTGCCTTTCGGCAAGATCCACTACTGCTTCCATACGCGGACAAAGGCAATGTAAATCTTACCGATCTCTCTGTATCGGTTTAAAGACTCAATTTGTCATATCCGATGTACATTATACCATCCGAAAACACGGCTGTCAACACAAGTTTTTTTCATTTTTTATGCTTTTTATCGGGCAAATTTTGGCCAAATTGCACAGCCGGCAAAAGCGGGGGATTTTGCACCCGTGCCGAGGCGGGCGCATACCTTGAAATTGACGGTTCTTCCGTCAAATGAAAAGGAGCGCCGGGACACACCCGGCAACAAAGAGAATGGACATAAAAGAAAAAGGTGCTTGCAACCTGGGCGACGAGGCCTACGGCGGCAGCGTCAACCGCGGCATCACGCCGCTTGCAATGGTCTACTCTCCCGAGCAATACTGGGGGCAACTTTATGAACCCGAAGAGGGGCTGGAAAGAGGCACCCTCTTTGAGGGGCTGTATATGCCGTGGGACCCCACCTGCGAGGAGGAGAGAAGATGAGACGAAACCAGGACAGCCGCGGCCTGCGCCACACCGATGCCGAACAGCGCATTCTGCTGGATCGCATTCAGGCGCTTTCCTTTGCGGTGGAAGAAACACGCCTCTTTTTGGACGGCCATCCCTATAACCGCATGGCGCTGGCCTACTATGGCAAGATCAAAAACGAACTGGATGCCGCCATGGGCGAATACGCCATGAAGTACGGCCCCCTCACCGGCATGGATGTGGGCGGAGACGAACAGCGCGGCTGGCTGTGGAGTTTGCAATCCTGGCCGTGGCAGCTCTCCTTTCCGGAAGAAAGCGACCGCCCCGACGTAAACGAAGACCGCCGACCGGCCGAGAACATGACCTATGGGGGAGGAGAATAACGTATGTGGATCTATGAGAAAAAACTGCAATACCCCATCAACATCAAAAAGCCCAACCCGATGTATGCCTCCATCATCGTGTCACAGCTTGGCGGCCCGGACGGGGAGCTCGGCGCCTCTCTGCGCTATCTCAACCAGCGGTTCAGCATGCCATACAGCGAGGTCATCGGCATTCTGACGGATGTGGGCACGGAAGAGCTGGCCCACCAGGAAATGATCGGTACCCTGCTCTACCAGCTGACCCGCGGCATGACCTATGACCAGATCAAAAAAGCCGGCTTCGACAAATATTTTGTGGACCACACAGCAGGTGTGTACCCCACCGCGGCGGCGGGCAGTCCTTTCAATGCCGCTTCCATCGGGGTGAAGGGAGATGTGCTGGCCGACCTCACAGAAGACCTTGCCGCCGAGCAAAAGGCGCGCGTCACCTACGACAACCTCCTGCGGCTGATCGACGACCCCGATGTGAAGGAACCGCTGAAATTCCTGCGCGCGCGTGAGATCGTCCACTTCCAGCGCTTCGGCGATGCCATGCGCATCGCGCAAGACCGCCTGGACAGCAAGAATTTCTATGCCTATAACCCCTCCTTTGACCGCGGCTGCCGTAAAAACTGACCGCCTCGCCACGCATGGCAAACAAGCACACGAATGTAATGTGAAAGTGATCGAATGTTGAATGTATGTGGGGGAGGCCTTTTTTCAAAAAGGCCTCCCCCACACCCCCTCTCAAAAACTTTGCGTGAAGAAAAATGAAAATGCCCGCAGAAATGCTCTCCGACAAAAACGAAGAAGAAACGCAAAGCAAACACCTTCGGTTGGCTTCTCCCGCAAGCCAAAGACTATCGCACTTCTTCACTCTTCACTATTACTTATTCACTTGGGGCTGTTGCGAACGCAACAGCCCCTTCGCCCCCTCTCAAAAACGTTTCGTGAAGAGGATAAAAAGAAGTTCACGATAAACCTCTTCGGCATCGCACAATTTTGATCTGTAGGGCGGGGGCTTGCTCCCGCCGTTTTCATTGCAAGGCAAACATCATTCAATACAATCCGATAGAACCAAGCAAAAATGGTATCTGTTTCTATTTTCGCGGCGGGAGCAAGCCCCCGCCCTACCACAAGCCAAAATATCGGCTTATCCCAACCCAAAA
>CAMGGT010000166.1 GCA_946055715.1 uncultured Clostridia bacterium
CAGCGAAGTGAATCGTTATTTTAGGTTATGTTGAAAAATGCTCGTCATTTTGCCTTTTCACCGTAGGGGAGGATATCATCCTCCCGCGTGGCACTGCGACTTTTTTCACTTTTTGCCACACCGAAGAGTTTTGCCGGGGGCAATTATCAATGCTCTTTACGAAACGTTTTTGAGAGGGGGTGTGGGGGAGGCCTTTTTTCAAAAAGGCCTCCTCCGCAAACGGTTCCTTTTTTGCGGCGATCCTCTTTGCGGTTGGGGGCGCGTTATTTGTCGGGCGACTGCTTGTGGCAGATGTCCGACATGGCGCAGTGCGCGCAGCCACAGCCGCAGGTGGACTTGCCCTTCTTTTTGCTTCTGACAAGCGACACCACGATCAGTGTCACAGTAATAAGCAAAGCCGCACAGATGAGGATGGTGGCGAGATTTTCAGCAATAAAGGTAAGCACAGCATACTCCTTTCACTCAGTGTTCCTGCGTGTGTGCCGGCTCGGATGCTCTCCCTTTTGCGGGGCGCACCGTAAGCCACACCATTCCGCCCAGCAACACCAACGCGACAATGAAGCCAAGCAGGCTGAATTGGCCAACAAACAGCCCCCCGATCTGACAGATGATGAGGGAGACGGCATAGGCCAGCCCGCATTGATAGCCAATGGCAAACCAGGTCCATTTGGCGCTGTTCATCTCGCGGCGGATGGCGCCGATGGCGGCAAAGCAGGGCGCGCACAGCAGGTTGAATACCAGAAACGACAGGCCGCTCACCCCCGTAAAGGCGGTGGAAAGATTGCGGTAGAGGTTGCCCGTGGCACCGTAAAGGATGCCCAGGGTGCCCACGATGTTTTCTTTGGCAACCAGCCCCGTAATGGAGGCCACGGCCGCCTGCCATGTGCCCCAGCCGAGCGGCGCAAACAGCCAGGCAATGGCGCCGCCGATCCCCGCCAGAATGGAGGCACTCAGTTCGTCTTCCGCCAGCATGCGGAAACTGCCGTCCACAAATCCGAAATAGGAGGTAAACCACACCACAATGGTGGAAAGCAGGATGATGGTGCCCGCTTTTTTGATAAATGACCAGCCGCGTTCCCACATAGAACGCAGCACATTGCCCACCGTGGGCAGATGGTAGGCCGGCAGTTCCATGACAAACGGCGCGGGGTCACCGGAGAACATTTTTGTCTTTTTCAGCATGATGCCCGAGAGGATAATGGCCGCAGCACCCAGGAAATACGCACCTGTGGCCACCAGAGGCGAGCCGCCGAAGATGGCACCCGCAATCATGGAGATGAAGGGCATTTTGGCCCCGCAGGGGATAAAGGAGGTGGTCATGATGGTCATGCGGCGGTCACGCTCGTTTTCAATGGTGCGCGAGGCCATGATGCCGGGCACACTGCAACCGCTGCCGATCAGCATGGGGATGAAAGACTTGCCGGAAAGGCCGAATTTGCGGAACACACGGTCCAGCACGAAGGCAATGCGTGCCATGTAACCGCAGGCCTCCAGAAATGCCAGAAGCAAGAACAGCACCAGCATCTGCGGCACAAACCCAAGCACCGCACCGACACCGGCCACAATGCCGTCAAGGATCAGCCCGCTCAGCCACTCGGGTGCGTTTGCTGCTTCCAGCCCTTTGCCTATCAGCACGGGGATGCCGGGCACCCACACGCCATAGGCAGAGATGTCGGGCGCGCCGAGGTTGTCTTTGTATTCTGTGTTGCAGAACTCTGCCACCGCGCCGATATACGCGTCTTTGGTCACACCCGAGACTTGTTCTGTGGCAAGGGTCTCTTCGTCTTCCACTTCATAAGAGACGATGGCATCTTCCGGAATGAGGGCAAGCAGGTCTGCCAGCGCGGCCGCGGCCGCCGCCTCATCATACTCATCGCTTTCGGTATCCAGCGCGGCTTTGATGTCATCGGTGCCGTATTCGTCTGCAAACGCGCCGATGATGAGGTCACTGTCGCCATAGCGCTCGGCCGCCGCCTCATACTTGGCACTGCCGATGCCAAACAGATGCCACCCGTCGCCGAACAGGCCGTCGTTTGCCCAGTCGGTGGCAAAACTGCCCACCGACACCATGGAGATAAAGTACACCAGAAACATCACCACCGCAAAGATGGGCAAGCCCAGAAAGCGGTTGGTCACCACACGGTCGATCTTGTCGGAGACGGTGAGTCCTCCGGTGCTTTTCTTCTTATAACAGCTTTTGATGACCGAGGATATGTAGACATACCGCTCGTTTGTAATGATGCTTTCGGCATCGTCGTCCATTTCGCTTTCGGCCGCCTTGATGTCCTCTTCAATATGTCCGAGAACAGACTCTTTCAGATGCAACTGTTCCAGCACCTTGCTGTCGCGCTCAAAGATCTTGATGGCATACCATCTTTGCTGTTCGGGCGGCAGGGTGTGAAGCGCCGCTTCCTCAATGTGGGCAAGGGCGTGTTCCACACAGCCGGAAAAGGTATGCATGGGCACGGTTTTTTCACTCTGTGCCGCGCGGATGGCCGCCTCGGCGGCTTCGGTGATGCCGTCCGCCTTCAAAGCGGAGATCTCCATTACCCGACAGCCCAATTGCCGTGAGAGTTCTTCGGTGTTGATGCGGTCGCCGTTTCTACGCACCACATCCATCATGTTGATGGCCACCACCACGGGAATGCCCAGTTCCGTCAACTGTGTGGTCAGATACAGGTTGCGTTCCAGATTGGTGCCGTCGATGATGTTGAGGATGGCGTCGGGTCGCTCGGAGAGGAGATAGTTCCGCGCCACCACTTCTTCCAATGTATAGGGGGAAAGGGAATAGATGCCCGGCAGGTCGGTGATGATGATGTCATCGTGCTTTTTGAGGCGGCCTTCCTTTTTCTCCACGGTTACGCCCGGCCAGTTGCCAACAAATTGATTGGAGCCGGTGAGTGCGTTGAACAGCGTGGTCTTTCCTGCGTTGGGGTTGCCTGCAAGCGCAATTCTGATGTGGTTTGTATCCATAAAAACTCCTTCCTTTCACCCCGCCCATCGGTTAGCGGTTGCTAACTAACGGGCGGAAATACAGGGGGCATCGCCCCCCGATGCTTATTCAACTTCAATCATTTCCGCGTCTGCCTTCCGCACGGATAGCTCATAACCGCGCACGGAGATCTCCAGCGGATCTCCCAAAGGTGCCACTTTGCGGACAAATACTTCCGTGCCGCGGGTAATCCCCATGTCCATAATGCGCCGTTTGATGGCACCTTCGCCATGGAGTTTCACCACCCGCGCGGTCTCGCCGACTTTGACTTCCCGCAAGGTTTTCATTGCAAATGCCTCCTTTCGTCATTGGTTTTTTCTGCCAACCGCGGCCCACAGGCCCGGTTCAAACCATGATTCTCTGCGCCATTTCGCGGCTGATGGCCACCCTGGCCTCTTTGATGTTGACGATGAGGTTGCCCCCCATGGAGCTGATGACGGTCACGCTTGCACCGGCCACAAAGCCAAGATCCTCCAAGTGCTTTTTGACCTCCGGGTTCCCGCCGATCCGTTTGATGATGTGCGCTTCGCCCGTGTCGGCCACCGTCAAGGGTATCATAAGCAGTATCCTTTCTTTCTGCCGTCGTCCGACATGGGCAGACGGCATTTTGTGTTAGCGGATGCTAACCGATGGTGATGTTTTACCTCACCGCTGTCCGTCCGAGTGGA
>CAMGGT010000167.1 GCA_946055715.1 uncultured Clostridia bacterium
GAAAGATCTGATACACAACGGCTGTTTGCAAGAATGTCGGGGATGCTCTCATCACAATGACCTCCATTGATTTCCGATGTACCTTCATTCTATAAGCAGGCCTCTTTTCTGTCAAGCGGAAATTATACGCAAATGAGGATTTTTCGATACTTGACGGGGACGGGAGAATTTGCTACAATGAAGGCAAAGGAGACATACTATGCTGCCATTTGAAACGCTTGTCGTGCAGGACTTTATAGGGGTACTGCACTTTTTGCGGGGGCGGGACAATTACGCCACCTTCCCCCGCGACTTTTCCGTTATCAGTTATCGGATACACGGGCGGTCTGTCTTTTCGGTCGGAGAAAACCGGGTGGAAGTCGGAGAGGGAGATTTTCTGTACATTCCCGCCCGGCTTGCATACAGGCAGAAAAACGATGCCCAGGAAGAGGTCATTGCCCTGCACTTTCGCGCATCAGGAGAAGAGGGAGCGGGCATGACCCGCCTGCGGCCCCGCGACGGGGAACGCTGTGTGGCGCTTCTGCATCGGATGACAGATGCATGGAATGCCCTCGGGGCCGACCATCGCCCCCGGCTTCTCGGGCTACTCTATGCCCTGCTTGCGGAGCTTTCTCTGCCGGAAGAGGCGGGGGAAGATGACGCCATCCGAAAAGCGGAAAAAACGATCGCGCGCCGCTTTTCCGACCCGAACTTCTCGGTCGCCGACATGGCCGCGGCGGCAGGCATGAGCGAATGCGGCTTCCGCCGTGCATTCGGCCGCCGTTTGGGCACCTCTCCGCAGAAATACCTGACGCGCCTGCGCCTTGCCCATGCCGAGGCGCTGTTGCAGATGGGGTATCTGCCGGTGGGCGAGGTGGCCCGCCGTTGCGGTTTTGCTGACCCCAAGTATTTCACCCGCGTATGGCGCACAGCGTATGGCACATTGCCCTCTGCCGTGCGGGGGCGAAGATACGCTTTGACCGCTTCTTCCGATGGGCCCCGGCCGCCGACCGCTTCCGACAGAGAAGAATAAGCATGCGCCCGCATTGCCCGCACACGGACACCGCTTATCGACCAACCTCTTTTCCGAAGGGGCTGTTACCTGCACATTTCCATGCATTTGCAACAGCGCCAATATGATGCGGGGGAGGCCTTTTTGAAAAAAGGCCATCCCCCACACCCCCTCTCAAAAACTTTTCGTGAAGAGAAGCGATAAACGCCCCCCGACAAAACCATTAACCGGTAGGGCGGGGGCTTGCTCCCGCCGCAAAAAAATGATACAAATTTCATTTTTGCTTTGTCTTGCCGATTTGCATTGAATTGTCCGTGCCAGATAACGAAAACGGCGGGAGTAAGCCCTCGCCCTACAAGTTCATTCGCCATGCCGAATGGATTTGCAGGTGCTTTTTTCATCACATTTCATGAGAAGTTTTTGAGAGGGGGGTGGGGGAGGGCCTTTTTTCAAAAAGGCCTCACCCACATAATAATAATAAAACTGACGAATTGCCGCGCCGGCGACCGCGCTGACGGAAATCAGTCAGAAAGCCATTCTACGCCGTTGGCGTCGGGGGTGCAGGTGACGGTGTCGGTGGTGGAGAGGGTAGCGGCGGTATGGCCGAGGCAGACCACCAGCGCGTTGATGGCGACGGGCAGGCGGATGGCCACCACATCAGACAACACGAGGTAACTGCCGCTTTGCAGACTCTTTGTGGCAGAGAAGCCCACAGAGGAGAAGTTCGAGCAGTGGGTGGATTCGCTGCTCATGCCGCCGCTTTGGCACAGGGCCACCACCGTGCCGCCCGTGTAGGCATAGCCGGCTTCGGTGTCGATGGCAGAGTCGGCATTGCCGGTGGAGATGACCACGCACCGCCCGCTGGAGAACAGGATGCCGCTATAAGAGGTGCGGCTGTTGGCATCCAGCCCGTCTCCGCCCGAAAGGACATACAGGCACCCGCCCGAGACGGCAATGCCCGTACCCGATGTGTTGGTGGCATTGATGCCGTCATTTGTGGCCACAACAGAGACCGTGCCGCCGCTCATCTCCACCGTGCCGCCTTCGATGCCTTCATAACTGCCAAGGACAGAGATCTCCCCGCCGGAGATGCTCACTTTGTTGTCGGCATGAATGCCGTCGTCGTTAGAGCAAAGCACCGGCGTACCGCCTGTGATGTCGATTTGCCCCAAGGGAGACGCGCCGTTTTCAAGCGCGGTATCCGCGTTTGCGTGCAGGGCATCGTCATAGGAACGGATGGTGACCGCGCCGCCGCTGATGAGAATGCGGTTGGCGGCCTTGATGCCTTTGGTGGAATAGTCGCCTTTGTCGGAATTGCCACCGTTCATGCCGCCGGGGCCGCCACCCGGTCCGAGCTGGCTTGTGGCATAGTTGGTCCAGCTCAGCCGCAGACTGCCCGATCTGCTGGAGATGGCAATGGTATCATAGGATTGGTTGAGTGTCATGCCCTGCGAGCAGGCATAGTAATCGTCGGCCTGCCCCTGGAATTGCGCCGGTGTGTAAATGAAAAGCTGCAGGTTGGCATAGCCCTGTGGGACGGAAATGGGGTAATAGGTATAGCCGTTTTTTGTCTGACTGGCGGCGGAATTGGCCCATACGCCCTCTTCCCCGCCGTTATAAAACCGCAGTGAGTAGGTATAGGCGGTGGAGGTGTTGCGGATGTAGATGACATTCTCTTCTTTTGCCGTGATCTGCTCGGAGTATTGGGAATACTTGTCGGTAAAAATGCGCAGTTGCAGGGTGGTGTTGCTTTCGTCCAGGATCACATCATAAGCCGCATCTATGCCGTCGCAGGCGGCATAGATCAGCACATCCCCGCCGGTAAGAGACACGGTGCCGCGCTGGTTACCCTTGGAAGAGATGTCGCTGTTGGTCGTTTTGATGCCGTCTCCCGTGCGGGCGATCAGGGTCAGGGTGCCGGAAGAGATGGTCACGCTGTCGTTGCCCTTGAGGGCGTTGTCTTCACATTCCACCTGCAGGGTGAGGTTCTTGACAGACAGATCGCCTTTTGTGTGGATGCCGTTGTTGCTTTCCGATACCACATACAGCGTGCCCTTGCCTTGAATGTCCAGGTCACAGTCGCAAAAGACCGCCGCCGCATAGTCCTCGGCATCTGCTGCGATGGCGTCGCGCAAGTCGCAGATGTAGTTTTCGGTTTCTTTTTTGGCCGAGATCGTCACCTCGTCACATCCCAGTGCCACGATGGGGCAGGCGTCATGACTGCTGAGCGTCATGCCCGAAAACTGCAGTTCCAGCCGGTCTTCCCCGCTACCGAGGACGACAATATTGCCGTAAAAGACACCCGAGAGGGTATACACGCTTTCTTCCGTCAAGCCGGAGAAGGTGATGGTGTTGTTCTCCACCGTATATGCGCCTACCGTGCCAGAGGCACAAGTGACGGTAACGGTGGCTGTCTCGCCGGTGTCGGCATCGGTGTAGGTGTAGCTGTCTCCTTCAGCGGAAGAAAAAACATAGTCATGCTCGGAGGTATCGACCTCCACGGGGGCGGAGTTGCCGTTGTCGGTAATGCCGGAGGTGGTCATGATGCTGCCCGCGTTGCCGCCCGCACCGCCGGGGCCGCCTTGCCCGCCGGGAAACAGAGGACTGTTTTCCACCCCGGGGCGCACACA
>CAMGGT010000168.1 GCA_946055715.1 uncultured Clostridia bacterium
GGACGGGGGCGGCCGTCTGTTTTTGCGCGTGTGTGGTGATCCTTGCCGGGATGGCGGGGGCATGCGTCTGAGAACGGTGCGGCGGGATGGCGGGGGCATGCGTCTGAGAACGGTGCGGCGGGATGGCGGCGCTGTCATTCTGTCCATTTTTGCCCCGGGGTATGCTGCCGCAGAAAAAAAGTCTATGAAAGCGGCGGTCTCGTGCGGGGGGGAAAATGACTGCCTTCACCGGTCATATCCACCCCGCTTTTTCGGGGGTATGCGAGAAAAGCGGCTTATTTGCCCTTTTCGGAAAAACGTGTTTTGGGCAAGAGCGGGGGGCGAAACATTCGCCCCGCGGCGTCAGTCTTGTGTGAGGCAACGCAAAAAATCCGTGTCACCCACCGTGACGGGGCAGACAGAGAAGGAGAAGGAGACCTGCGGCGGCAGGCGGAAGACTTCGTCCAAAGCCGGCCCGCAGGACTGAGAGCCGATGCCGCTCTGGCGGCCGATGATGACGGTGGTCTCGCTTTCGGGCTTCAGCTCCCAGTTGTGCGGGGTGGCAGTCAGCTGTTCGGGCGAGTAGTGGGTGGCGGTGAGCGAGAAGTCACGGCCACAGAACAGTAGTCCCCGCCCGTTCATGTGGGAGATAAGGGCGGCGCGGCAGCCCTCGTGGGCGCCGTGTTCCTGCGGGCGGATGTAGGGCACATATTCGTCTGTGACGGTACCCGAGAAGTCGCCCAGGCGGGCGGCAAGGTGCTTGTCGGGATAGCTTTCCATGGGTCCGTAGCCGAAATAGCGCAGGTTTTCGGTGCCTTGCGGCATCGAGAAGCGCAGACCCAGTCGGGGCAGATAGGGGGCATCCTCCCGCCGCAGGGCGCTGACAGAGACGCGCAACCGTCCATCGGGGCAGACGGTATACATCACCGTCATATTCACCGCCGGAAGGCGCGCAGGGGCGGCCAACGTCTGCTCGGTGCAGAGGGTCACGCCCTTGTCGGAGATGTCTGCCAGGGTCAGCCCGTCTGCACGCAGTTGCAGGCGGTCATACCCCTGCTCCAACCATTTTTGCTTGATGATGCGGTCGTTGTCGGTGGGGGCGCGCCACACGGTGGGGAGCACGGGGCAGATCAACTGCCTGCTGCCGCCCAGCGAAACCGACAGGATGCACCCTGTCCGGCGGTCAAATTGCCACACAATATCCCGGCAGGTCACGGCGAGGATGGTCCGGTCCTGCTCGACCGAGAGGGGAAAGGCGGGCAAGGGCGGGCAGACGGTCTTGCGTTCTTCCAGCGGCAACTGCACACAGCAGATCTCATGTCCTGCCGCCGCCCAGAGGGTGTCGTTCTTCTGACGGAAGGAGAGGTTGAGGGTGCGCACACCCACGCTGTCGTCCTGCGCAAAGAGGGCAAGCCGCACCTCTGTCTGCGGGGGGCAGGCAAGGTCGGTTACCCGTCCGCGGCGGCAGACCCGGCCGTTTGACTCCACCCACCAGAGCAGCTCCATATCCGACAGATCGCAAAAATACCGGCGGTTGCGCAGAGTGACGGTGCCTTCTTCCTCTGTCCGACAGGCAGCGACGGGCGCGATGGCCCGGCGGAGTTCTGCCAGCCCGTTGTGGGGGGTGCGGTCCGGCCAGACAAGGCCGTCCACGCAGAAATTGCCGTCATGCGGGCGGTCGCCGAAGTCGCCGCCGTAGGTATAGCGGGGGTGGGCATACTTGTCTTCGCCCGTCGCGGCGGAGTGGTCGCACCACTCCCACACAAGGCCGCCGCAGAGGCGGTCATTTGCCCAGAACAGGTCCCAATAGGCGGCCAGATCCCCCGGCCCGTTGCCCATGGCGTGGCAGTATTCACACAGCAGAATGGGGCGGGTGAACTTTTTTTCGGCAAGGCAACGGCGCAACACCTGCGGCGAAGCGTACATATAGCTTTCCACATCCAGAAAATCCCACACATCGGCCCCTTCCGTTCCGCTGAGGATCCTCTCGCGGGAACGGGAAGCTTCGTCCTCCGCATGCACGAGGCGCTCGGGGTCGCGGCGGCGGAAATACGCTGCCTGGCGGCGGTGGTTGACCCCCTCGCCGCTCTCGTTGCCCACGCTCCACATGAAGACGGAAGGGTGGTTTTTGTCGCGTTCCAGCATGCGGGCAGAACGGTCCAGATAGGCGGCCTCCCACGCGGGGTCGTCGGTCGTGCGGTTCCAGATGCCCACGTGGGCAAAACCGTGGGTCTCAAGGTCTGTTTCATCAATGACCCACAGTCCCAGTTCATCGCACAGACCAAGCAGGCGGGGGTCGTTGGGATAGTGACTGCAACGGATGGCGTTGACATTATTGGCCTTCATCATCAGCAGGTCGCGCCGCATGTGCTCCATGGGGGTCACATAGCCCAGCTGGGGATGACTGTCGTGGCGGTTGACGCCCTTGATCTTGCATTTTTTTCCGTTGAGCAGCATCACGCCGTCTTTGACTTCCACGCGGCGCAGGCCAACCGGCAGGCAGAAATACTCGCCCGCACAGGCCAGTTCCAACCGATAGAGCGTGGGCATCTCGTCCGACCAGAGGCGGGGAGAGGGCACCGGCGGCAGGGTCACCGTCACCTCTTTTGCGGGGGCGGAGACGGTCACCTCGCCTTCGCCCAGCAGCTTCCCCTCCGGGGAGACAAACCGCCACATGGCCGTGCCCGCCCCCGAAAGGGAGAGGTCAAGGGTGGGGTCGGCCGCGCGCAGGTCGGGGCTGACATAGCCATGGAAAAAGGCGTCTTCTATGTGTACCTCCGGGCGGAACAGCAGATACACCTCGCGGAAAATGCCGGAATAGCGGTACATATCCTGGTCTTCCAGATAGGAGCCGTCACACCACTTGAACACCAGCACCGCAATGTCGTTTTCGCCCTCTTTGAGAAAGGGCTTGACCTTGATCTCGCTTGTGCAGTGGCTGACCTGACTGTAAGCCGCAAAGCGGCCGTTGATCCACAGGTAAAAGCAGGAGGCCACCCCCTCAAACACCATACGGATGTCGCCTGCGGCCATCTCCTCGGCCGAGAGGGTCACACGGCGCATATACAGGCCGCAGGGGTCGTTCTGCGGGATGTGGGGCACATCCACGGGGAACGGATAGTTGACATTGACATAGTTGGGCAGGTCATAGCCGCGGTCATGCTCGGTCTGCCAGCAGCCGGGTACGGGCAGGGTATCCATCTGCTGCATATCGAAGGCGGGGGAGAGAAAGTCATCTGCCTGCGCCGCCACCTCGTTTTCATACCAGCGGAAGTGCCACTCGCCCGTAAGCGAGCGGAAAAAGCGGCTGTCCGCACGGTTGCCCGTTTGGGCGGCCTCGGGGGTGTGGTAGGGGATGAGGTAGGCGTGCGGCGCCTCACAGCCGATATGCAGATGGTCGGGAGAACGGTGATATTCGGGCAGAGAATACAGCATGGCAAACTCCTTATGTAAGATGTAAGAATGTAAGAAGGGATATTATCATGCAGCCGCACGGCAGGGCAAGGCCGCCGCAGGGCAGAAGATCGGAACCGGAAGGGCAGACGCAGAGAGAAAGCCGGGAAAGATCGTCGCATCAGTCGGTCGGTTGCCCGGGCAAAAGGCGGATCTCGCCCCAGGTCATGGTCTCGCGAC
>CAMGGT010000169.1 GCA_946055715.1 uncultured Clostridia bacterium
TGATGAGATTGATGGGGATGATGAGCAACAGCGTCAGGGCGATGGCCATCACGCCCGCCACGAGGCCGATGATGATGGTCTCTGCGTTGAAGACGCGGGAGACATCGCGCTTGGAGGCGCCGATGGCACGCAGGATGCCGATCTCGCGGGTGCGTTCCAGCACCGAGATGTAGGTGATGATGCCGATCATGATGGAAGACACCACAAGCGAGATGGCCACAAATGCCACCAGCACATAGGTGACGATGTTCAAAATGAGGGAGATGGAGTTGAACAGCACGCCGATATAGTCGGTGTAGACGATCTGCTCGCTCTCGGCCTTGCCGCTGTTGTAGGCATTGATGGACGAGATGACATGGTCCTTTGCGTTAAAGCTGACGGGATAGATGTTGATGGCGGTGGGGGAACTCTTGTCGGCCAGGCCGATGCGCGCGCAGTTTTCCGCATAGGTGCTGTCGGATGTTTTTGCAAACCGCCCGTTCCACATAAAGGCCAGCGTTCTGGGGTTGGTGCTCTCCAGATAGTCATCATAGGCGGCCGTCCACTCTTCGCCCGACAGGGCATTGAACGCCGCCTTTTTGGCTTCTATGGCCTCATTCATCGGCGGCAGGTCAATGGGCGGATCTGCATCGGCGTAATGGCAACCGATGACCGCCATCATCGTGTAGGTCAGCTCCGGCAGGTCCATGCCGCCGGACAACTCCCGGAAAGCCTTTTCGTCCTCTGCTACGTAAGCGATTTTTTCAACCATGTCCTTGAATTTGTCTGGGTCGGAGAGGTCAGCCAGAAAATAGTCAAGCATGCCGCCGTCAACATAGTCTCCCATATAGGGATTGTCTTTCAACTGCGGGTCAGACAGGCATTGCAGCAGCAACATGGCGTGGATCGCGCGGACGGATGCGGGGTCTGTGCCATCGGCAATGCTGGCCGCGACCTGTTCTTCTGCCTTGTCATACTGTTCAAACAGCACGCGGGTGGCGATCAGTTCCATGAGGTCTGCCTGCAGCTCGTCTGCTGTGCGCTCGCCGCGGGCCAGCGCCAGACGCATGCGGTCTGCCTTCTGGGCGGCAGAGAGATTGTCAAACGACAGAGAATCAAACGGCAGGCCGGTGATCACATCCATGTCGGGGCGCGCCAATTGGTCTTTGACAATATCGGTTTCCATGCCCTTTTCAATGAGGTAATCGGTCAGGGCGGAGGTGTAGCCCACCACACCCGAAACCGAGGTAGCGGCAGCGTCCTTTTTGGGGCGGATGATGCCGCTGACGCGCAGGGTCACGGTATTGCTTGCCTCGGTGTCCGCTTCCTCCATCAGGGCGCGGATGTAGGCCTCGTTTTTGTCGGGGTCGCCCATGTAGGTATAGGTGCCGTCCGTTTCGGCGTGCCACAGATCGCCCGCCACCACCAGGGTAAAGGTCTGATCCATCAGTTCTTCATAGGACATGGCAACACTTTCGGTGGTGACTTCGTCTCCCTTGCCGGAAAAGATCTTTCCGATCATGTCGGAGAGTTCCTGCGGGTCTTTGATGCCCAGCGCATAGAGATACAGATCGTTGATGCGGTTGTTGCTGTCGGCCACCAGCACCACTTCGTTGTAGGCCTGCGGCCAGTCGCCCGCCAGCATGTCATATTGGGCATCCAGAAGCGACCGATTGTCCAAGAGGCAGTCAAAGACGGCCATGCTCATGCCCATGCCGCCGGAAGAAGGCATCATCGCGGCGGTCAGGCCATCCAGCAACTCCGAAGGACTGGCCTGCACCAGTTGTTCTTCACCTGTGTCGGGATCCTTATAAATATGGTAGACCTGCGGGGTCACGCCGTATTCATATTCCACCGTGGCCACATCCGGGTCGTCAATGTCGCATTCGTCGCTTTCCAGATACTGTTTGAAAGCAGAGAGGTCGTTGGTGCGGATGCCGCCGGCAAAGGCCGTCAGCAATTTGACCACCGCGGGCGAAGAGTAGATATAGCCCTCCTGCTGTTCGTCCCCACTCTCATTACTGCCGACAATGGCGTTGAGCATTTCGTTCATGTCCATGGTCACCGACTCGATGGACAGCGGATAGGAGGAGAGCGCGTCCTCCTGCACACGGTCGATGTAGATCTGAATGCCGTTGGACAGGGACAGAATGAGCGCAATGCCGATGATGCCGATGGAACCGGCAAAACTGGTGAGCAGGGAGCGCGTCTTTTTGGTCAGCAGGTTGTTGCAGGACAGCGACAGCGCCGTCCAGAAGCTCATAGAGGTGCGTTTTTGCCGCTTATTTTTCGGGGGTTTTGCTGCTTTTTGCGGCAAAAGGGTGCTGCTTTCCGTCTCGGCAGCGGCTTCTGCTTCTGCGGCCGCCTTTTCCGTTTCCGCGCGATGCTGTGCCACCTCTGCCGCGGCGTCGGCTTCGGCATAGGGGTCGCTGTCGTCCGTCACATGGCCGTCCAGCACGCGGATGATGCGGGTGGAATAGGCCTTGGCCAGGTCGGGGTTGTGCGTGACCATGATCACCAGCCGGTCGGCCGACACCTCTTTGAGCAGTTGCATGATCTGCTCGCTTGTGCGGGTGTCCAGCGCGCCCGTCGGCTCGTCTGCCAGCAGGATCTCCGGGTCATTGACCAATGCGCGGGCGATGGCCACGCGCTGCATCTGCCCACCCGACATCTGGTTGGGGCGCTTCTTGACCTGGTCGGCCAGTCCCACCTTGGTCAGCGCTTCCACGGCGCGGCGGTGACGCTCGGCCTTCGACACGCCGGAAAGTGTCAGCGCCAGCTCCACATTGGCCAGCACCGTCTGGTGCGGGATGAGCTGATAGTTCTGGAACACAAAGCCGATGCGGTGGTTGCGGTAGGTGTCCCAGTCGCGGTCGGTGTACTGCTTGGTGGAGACCCCGTCGATGATAAGGTCTCCCTCCGTGTAATGGTCAAGCCCGCCGATGATGTTGAGCATGGTGGTCTTGCCGCACCCGGAGGGACCCAAAATCGACACAAACTCATGCCGTCTGAAATGCAGGTCGACCCCGCGCAACGCGGTCACAGACTCGCCGCCGGTCTCGTACACCTTTGTGATGTGAGAAAGTGATAGCATCTTGCCCGTCCTTTATATAGTATGTATTAAGGTTGATACAAACATAAACGAAACGCTTTGCTTGCTTTCTATTGTGCCACATCTTTTATGCCCGCACAAGACCGATTTGTTGAGAAAATTGTGAATGAATGTTTAATTTTTGCGTCCGACAGAAAAAAAGCGGGCGCAACCGCCCCGCCGTGTGAATTGATCATATTGTGGAGGAGGCCTTTTTGAAAAAAGGCCCTCCCCCACGCCCCCTCTCAAAAACTTTTCGTGAAGAGTGTGAAAAAAAGCCGCGAATAATCCCTTCGATATGACAAAAAGAAAAAGAGAAACGCAGTCCGGCGGGAGGATACTATCCTCCCCTACGGTATGAAAGCTTATTCTTGTCCGAGACAACACTCAAGCAAAAGTCAACTGTCAATGCCTTCCCCAGCGGGGAAGGGGGACCGCGAAGCGGTGGATGAGGAGAGCTATCTTTCCTGCCTCCCTCCGGGAGGGAGGGGGACCGCGAAGCGGGGGAAGGAGCCC
>CAMGGT010000170.1 GCA_946055715.1 uncultured Clostridia bacterium
GCGTAACATTTCGTCAAAGCCAAACAACCGAAAATCAACTATCAATGTCTTCCCCAGCGGGGAAGGGGGACCGCGAAGCGGTGGATGAGGAGCACATTCTTTTGGCAACTGTAAATGACAGAGAAAGTGGCAAAACAGCAAGGAAATGCAAGGGTTCTTACTGCGACAGCCCCCTCCCCCACACCCCCTCTCAAAAACTTTTCGTGAAGAGGACGGATAAATGATTCCGGCAGAAACCTTCGGCATTGCAATTTGCTTGCAGGGCGTGGTTCGCTCCTCCCGATAATTCTCGCGACAGGGGAGGGGCTTTCGCGGCAATGCAGGGGTAAAAAGTGGGCTGTTGCACGCGCAACAGCCCCTTTAATTTTGGCTTGTACAAGAAATCCCCCCGCGAAAATCGGCCGATTGACGCGGGGGGGATGAAAATGCCGGATGTTACGCTCCGTGGCACTTTTGCTATGCCGTATTTTCTCTCTTTGCAACGCCCATCAGGTTTTCTTTACCCCAACGATTGGCAAAGATCCGTCTCAGACGGTGACGATAATGGGCAGGATCACGGGGTTGCGCTTGTTGGCCTTGAAGAAGAAACGGCTCATTTCGTCTTTGATGGTGTTTTTCAGCAGGGCAATGTCGCTGCTCTTCTTTTTGAGGCAGCGGCCGATGGCCTCGGCGGCGCAGAAGCGGGCGTCATCCATCAGATCCCCGGATTCCTTGACATAGACATACCCGCGGGAGATGATGTCCGGCCCGGAGACGAGACTGCCGTCCCGCCCGTCGATGGCCGCCACCACCACGATCAGCCCTTCTTCGGCCAGCAGTTTGCGGTCGCGCAGCACCACATTGCCCACATCGCCGATGCCGGTGCCGTCGATCAGCACACGGCCGGAGGGCACGGTGCCGTTCCATTTGGCGGAGTCGGGGCCGAGCTCCAGCACGCGGCCAAGCTCCGGCATAAAAATGTGGTTGGAGGGCATGCCCATAAATTCGGCGATCTCCTTGTGGGCATACAGATGGCGGTTTTCGCCGTGGATGGGCATAAAGAATTTCGGGCGCAGCAGGGCGTGCATCAGTTTCAGCTCCTCGGCGCAGGCATGGCCGGACACATGCACGTCCGAGACGCGGTCATTGACCACACGGATGCCGTATTTGACCAGGGCATTGACGATCTTATCCACCAGTTTTTCGTTGCCGGGGATGGCAGAAGCCGACAGCACCACCAAGTCCGAAGCAGACAGTTTGACCTTATCGTGTTCGCCAAACGCCATGCGGTACAGGGCAGACATCGGCTCTCCCTGACTGCCGGTGGTGACCAGCGTCAGTTGGTCGGGGCGAAAGCGGCGGATGTCGGATATGTCGATGAGGGTGCCTTCCGGCAGGGCCATATAGCCCAGTTCCATGGCCGCGCCGATGACATTGACCATAGAACGGCCGAGAATGGCGACCTTGCGGCCGTATTTTACCGAGGTGTCGATGACCTGCTGTACGCGGTGGACATTGGAAGAGAAGGTGGCAACGACGATCCGCTTGTCCTTGTTGGTCATAAAGATCTGGTCAAGCGAAGAGCCCACCGTGCGCTCTGAGGGGGTAAAGCCGGGGCGCTCGGCATTGGTGGATTCGCCCAGCATCAGCAGCACTCCTTGGCGGCCGATCTGCCCGATGCGGGTCAGGTCCATGATCTGCCCGTCGATGGGCGAGACATCCAGTTTGAAGTCGCCGGTGTGGAACACCACCCCCACCGGGGTGGTGACGGCAATGGCGCAGGCATCGGCAATGGAGTGGTTGACATGGATGAACTCACAGCCAAAGCAACCCAGTTGCACGGTGTCGCCTGCCTCCACGGTATAAAGCGAGGGCTTGTAGGAGAGATTGGCCTCTTTGAGTTTGTTTTTGATGATGCCCATGGTCAGGCGGGTGCCATAGACCGGCACATCGATCTTTTGCAACACATACGGCACGGCGCCGATATGGTCCTCGTGGCCGTGGGTAATCAAAATGCCGCGGACGCGGTCTTTGTTCTTTTCCAGATAGGTAATGTCGGGGATGACCAGATCCACCCCCAACAGGTCGTCATCCGGGAAGGCGACGCCGCAGTCGATCACCACAATGTCCTGCTTGTATTCCAGCACGGTCATGTTCTTGCCGATCTCCTGCAAGCCACCCAGCAACATGACCTTCAGGCGTGCGCCGTCATCCTTTGCTTTGCCGCGGCCTGCGGCGGGGTGCTGTGTGCGGGGCTGTGCGGTGCGCACCACCTTGGCGCGCTGTACGCCTGCGGGAACGGGCAGGGCGGTGCGGCCGTTTTGTGCGGGGGTCCCGACCTTTTTGGTGCGCGACTCGGTTCTGGCGGTCTGACGGGGTGTGGGTGTTTTTTTGGCAGGGCGGGCGGGTGCCGTGCCCTTTTCCGTCGATGAGGGGGTACGGGCGGCGGAGTCGTCGTCTGCTTGCTTGCGGTCGAATTTGGCCAGAATGTCATAAATGACGCGCTCGTTGCGCTCATCGCGCATCTGCGCCGCGGTCTTCTGCGGCGGGCGGCGATAGGGGCGGGCAGCAGTGGTGCCCTCCGGCTTGCGGCGGGCATGAACAGGAGCTGTCACCTTCGCCTGGCCTGCGGAGGCGGCGGGTTTCTTTTCGTTTGGTTTCTGATTTTCGGGCATAGGTTTCCTTTCTTTACATAAACAGCAGGAAAATCAGCGCGCAGACCCCCGCGCCGGACAAAAAGCAGGCAAGGCCGGACAAAAAGCGGCGGCGGTGCAAGGCGGCCTCCCGCTCGTTTGCCGTGCGGGCAGACATCAGGATCTTATTGGCCTCGCGCACCATGTCGCGTTCCGGCGGGGTCTTCTGGGGCGGATTTTCTCTGACAATAAAAAATGCTTCGTCAAACATCTCGCTCCCTGTGGTGCGCAGATGGATGACCTTTTTCTGACAGCCGTGCAGCATATCCGTTCCTTTCCTTTCAAGGCATACGCACGGCAGAATGTGCCGGCACATTGCCTCGGGCGGGTTATGTACGCGGGCGCCGCCGTCCGCCCTTGCGGCTCCCGTCGAAGCCGGGCGGGCGGAGACGCCACCGCGGTCATTGTTTGACCGGGCGGCGGCCGGATATGCAAAAGGCAAAAAATTTCAAAATAATTTCAAATGAAAATAAAGGGAAAAACGAAAGCGCAACCGGGCAAGGCCTGTTGCAGGGGGTGCGATGCAAGGGAGACGCAACGGAAGAGGAGTACGATGCGAAAGAAGCAACGCCGGAGAAGTAGGATGCGAGGGAGGCCTTTTTGAAAAAAGGCCCTCCCCCGCGCCCCTTCTCAAAAACTTCTGATGAGGTTGATGAAACTATAGTTCTGCAAATCTCTTCGACAGAGCAAGAAAGAAAAGAAAGACATCGTATACCGCGGGAGGATGATATCCTCCCCTACCGTCATCTGAACATGTCGGCTTACCCCGACCCAATACAATCTTTCAATTCTTCATTTTTCATTTTTCATTCTTCACTATTATTCTGCCTCCCTCCGGGAGGGAGGGGGACCGCGAAGCGGGGGAAGGAGCCCGCGGGCGCAAAAGCAAAGCAGCTTGC